>DATMXV010000237.1:0-18799 GCA_035561335.1 Desulfitobacteriaceae bacterium | reverse complement strand
GGCTAAAGCTTATATAGAATATGTTAAAAAAACCGGAAAGAGCCGTATTTTAATTACTGAAATCCCGTTTACGGTAAATAAAGCCAAGTTAGTTGAAAAAATTGCCGATCTTGTCCGGGAAAGGAAGATTGACGGAATCACAGATCTCCGTGACGAATCTGACCGTACCGGAATGAGAATTGTTGTCGAACTTCGCCGGGATGTTAATCCCCAGGTGATTTTAAACCAACTCTATAAACATACTCAAATGGAAGATTCCTTTGGAATTAATCTTCTGGCCTTGGTCGATGGGGTACCGAAAGTTTTAAATCTGAAGCAAATGCTTTATTATTTTATTGAGCACCAAAAAGATGTAATTGTCCGGCGTACCCGCTTTGAGCTCAATAAAGCGGAGGCAGAAGCACACATCCTGGAAGGTCTGAGGATAGCCCTTGATCATATAGACGAAGTGATCGCAACCATCCGCTCATCCCAGACAACTGATATAGCGAGGGAAAATCTAATAAGCCGTTTTGGCTTAAGCGTGAAACAGGCCCAGGCGATCCTGGAAATGAGGTTACAGCGTCTGACAGGGCTGGAACGGGAAAAATTGGAGAACCAGTATCAGGACCTACTGCAAACCATTGCTTACCTCAAGGCCGTTTTAGCTTCTGAGAAAATGGTGGAGACTATTATTAAAACGGAGTTGCAGGAGATCAATCAAAAATTTGGGGATCCCCGGCGCAGCCGGATTACAATTGACGAAAGCAAGATGGAAATCGAGGACCTGATTGCGGAAGAAGATGTGGTTGTAACAGTAACCCATAACGGCTATATTAAAAGATTGCCTTTAAATACTTATCGCAGTCAGAAACGCGGGGGCAAGGGTGTTCATGGGATGGCAACCAAGCAAGAGGATTTTCTGGAGCACCTTTTTATTACTACCACCCATAACTATATTCTTTTCTTTACCACCCGGGGCAAAGTGATTCGCCTCAAAGCTCATGAGATCCCTGAGGCCGGCCGAACGGCCAAAGGGACGGCGATTGTTAACCTCTTAAATCTTGATAAAGATGCCGATGAAAAGATAACAGCCATTATGGCAATTAAGGAATATGGCAAGGATTATTATCTCTTCACAGCTACCAAGAAAGGGATAGTTAAGAAAACGGCTTTAGCGGAATACGACTCATCCCGTAAAGACGGGCTGATAGCTTTAACTCTGGATGATGGCGATGAGTTAATTGGTGTCCGTTTAACCAAAGGTGAAGATGATGTCATTATGGTAACCCAAAGCGGCTCGGCTATTCGTTTTCCGGAGTCGGATGTTCGGGAAATGGGCAGAGTAACCAGGGGAGTCAGAGGCATAACCCTTTCTGTTAAAGATGTTGTGGTGGGAATGGAAGTCATCAGGAACGATGTTGGTCAGTTACTCACTATAAGCGAAAATGGTTTTGCCAAGCGTACTAATCTGAATGAATACCGGGTCCAGCGGCGGGCCGGTAAAGGAGTAATTGCTACGAAAATTAACAGTAAAACAGGACCGTTGGTAGGGATCAAGGTAGTTCAGCCTGAAGACCAGCTGATGATAATTACTGCTGATGGGATTATTATTCGCCAGGAGGTTGGCGGTATTTCCAAACAAAGCCGTACTGCCCAAGGGGTAATGGCGATGCGGATTGCTGAAGGAACCAGGGTTGTAGCGCTTGCCAAGGTTGTCGTGAAAGAAGAAATCGAAGAGGAAAATGGCGAACAGGAAAATGATAACGGCCTGAATCCGGAATCCTAAATGGCAAAGTTATAAATATTATTTTACTTATATAGAGAATATTTAAGTCTTGAGGAGGAGCATTTATGTTAGAAATAGCATCTTGGAAAGTCAAAACAGGATTAGCTGAAATGCTTAAGGGTGGGGTTATTATGGATGTAACAACACCTGAACAAGCTAAAATAGCCGAAGAAGCAGGAGCTTGTGCTGTTATGGCTTTGGAACGCGTGCCTTCAGATATCAGGTCTGCCGGTGGGGTAGCCCGCATGGCTGATCCGACTATTATTCAGGAGATTATGGAATCTGTGACCATTCCGGTTATGGCCAAGGCCAGAATCGGGCATTTTGTGGAAGCCCAGATTTTAGAGTCTTTGGGTGTTGATTATATAGATGAGAGTGAGGTTTTAACTCCGGCTGATGATCTGTATCATATCAATAAACATGATTTTAAAGTTCCTTTCGTTTGCGGCTGCCGGAATTTAGGAGAAGCGCTGCGGCGTATTGGGGAAGGGGCGGCAATGATCCGGACAAAAGGCGAACCGGGAACAGGTAATGTTGTTGAAGCTGTTAAACACATGCGGACAGTAATGAGCGAGATCAGGCAATTATCAACAATGCCCCAGGAAGAATTAATGACAGCAGCCAAGAATATGGGGGCGCCTTATGATTTGGTTCTTTATGTAGCTGAAAATGGAAAATTGCCGGTTGTTAATTTTGCTGCCGGGGGCATAGCTACTCCGGCTGACGCTGCTTTAATGATGCAATTGGGTGTTGACGGGGTTTTTGTCGGTTCGGGAATCTTCAAATCCGGAAATCCGGAGGCCCGGGCCCGGGCGATTGTTATTGCGACAACAAATTACAAAGACGCAAAAGTTTTGGCTGAAATATCTAAAGATTTAGGGGAAGCCATGTCAGGCCTTGAAATAGCTACCCTGGCTGCCAACGAACGGATGCAAGAACGGGGCTGGTAAGTATATGAAATGGCGTATTGGTATCCTGGCTTTACAGGGAGCTTTCCGGGAACATCGCTTGATTTTAGAACAATTGGGCTGTGAAGTAACAGAAGTCCGCAAAAGCTCCGATTTAGATGGTATTCATGGTTTAATCATCCCGGGCGGAGAGAGTACAGCTATAGGTAAACTCCTGCAATTTGATGATTTGGGAGAAAAAATCAAAAAAATGGCCTTGGATAATCTGCCTGTTTTCGGAACATGCGCTGGAATGATTTTACTTAGTAAACGTATAGAAAACAGTACACAATATAATTTAGGTCTCATGGATATGACTGCGAAAAGGAATGCCTTCGGACGTCAAATTGCCAGTTTTGAAGTCGATCTGAAGGTACCGACACTTGGTTCGCAACCCGTCCGGGCTGTATTTATCAGGGCCCCTTTTATTCAGGAGGTTGAACCAAATGTAGGAATACTGGCAGAATACGAAGGGAAGATAGTTTTTGTCAGACAGGGAAATATGCTGGCAAGTGCTTTTCATCCCGAACTCACTGGAGATCTGAGAGTACATCGCTATTTTCTAAAAATAGTCGAGGAAAATTGGGATTAATAACCGTTTTGTTGAAGGTATGTAGGGGGTTTTCGTTGTGTTGGATCTAAAATTTATTCGTAATAATCCAGATGCTGTACAGGAAGCTTTGCAAAAACGGCAGGCTTCCCTCAGATTGGATGATTTGTTGCTTCAGGAAGAAGAACGCCGTAAGGTGCTTTTTGAGGTTGAAAATCTAAAAGCGCAACGAAATTCTGTTTCCGAAGAGGTCGGCCGGCGCAAGAAGAATAAGGAAGACGCGGAAAGTCTGATTATTGAAATGCGGGAAGTCGGTCAAGCGATAAAAAACCTTGAGGAAAACCTTACAGTTATTGAAGATAAGATTCAAACTGTTCTTTATGATTTACCCAACATCCCACATTCTTCTGTTCCGGTAGGAAATGATGAAAGTGCTAATGTTGAAGTCCGGGCCTGGGGTACTCCCAGAGAGTTTGCTTTTGAACCCCTGGCACATTATGATCTTGGTGAAAAATTAGGGATTTTGGATTTTGCCAGGGCCGGTAAAGTAACCGGAGCCAGATTTACTTTTTATAAAGGTTTAGGGGCTAAACTGGAAAGATCTCTGATCTCGTTTATGTTAGACAGACACACAGCCAAAGGTTATACTGAAATTCTGCCTCCTTACATGGTGCACCGTAATTCCATGATCGGAACCGGGCAGCTTCCCAAATTTGAGGAAGATGCTTTTAAAGTGGCCGGCACAGATTATTTTCTGATTCCTACAGCTGAGGTTCCTGTTACCAATCTCTATCGGGAAGAGATTTTAGATGCCCAGGTTTTGCCCATCCATCATTGTGCTTATAGTGCTTGTTTTCGTTCCGAAGCGGGCTCAGCCGGACGGGATACCCGTGGTTTAATCCGGCAGCATCAATTCAATAAAGTAGAATTGGTTAAGTTTTGCCTGCCTGAAAATTCATACGCGGAACTGGAAGGCCTGACAAGGGATGCCGAAACTATCCTTCAGGATCTGGACTTATCTTATCGGGTAGTCTGTCTTTCCACAGGGGATTTGGGTTTTTCTTCCTCGAAAACTTATGATATAGAAGTCTGGCTGCCAAGTGTTAATACTTACCGGGAGATTTCATCTTGCAGTAATTTTGAAGATTTCCAGGCGCGCCGGGCTAATATCCGTTTCCGCCGGGAGCTTAAAGGCAAACCGGAATTTGTTCATACCTTAAACGGAAGCGGCATAGCTGTAGGCCGTACGGTTGCTGCCATTCTGGAAAATTTCCAGGAAAGTGACGGCAGAATTAGAATTCCCAAAGCCTTACAGCCTTATATGGGTGTTGAGTATATAGGTTGAGAAAATACTTAGTGAATAATCGAAAATCAAGAACTGAAGAAGAACCAAAAGAGGAGTGGAAATCTCCTCTTTATTATTTAATTTAAAGACTTGTAACAAAAAAATATTAGCATTGACAAGAAAAGTTAGAAGTGTTAAACTTTTTATAGGTTAGTCTAATCTAACTTATTAGGGAGTCAAGGAGATGAGCATGATGTCTTTATCAAGAGGAAATTTAAATACACCTTATACAGTGAATTGTATTAATACTGATCATGAAGATCTTCGTGAGTTCTTATTTACGCTTGGTTGTTATCCCGGTGAAAAAGTAACGATTATTTCTAAATTGGCATCCAACTATATCATTAACATTAAAGATTCCAGGTACAGTATAGACGAGGATTTAGCAAACGTCATTATGGTATAAGGAATCTGCCCTGGAAGATGTGTGTTTTATTTTTTAGAAGGATTTTTTATTGAAGAAAAGTTAGATAAACCTAACTATTTAAGTTAGGTTTATCTAACTTAAATGAAATCATAAGAGGGGGAGAATAATGAAAATCGCCTTGGCAGGAAACCCGAATAGTGGAAAAACAACATTGTTTAATGCTATTACGGGTAAAATTGAGCATGTAGGAAACTGGCCTGGGGTTACCGTGGAGAAGAAGGAAGGGGATGTGAAACAGAGCCTTAATCCGAGGAGCGAAGACTTGGTCGTGGTGGACTTGCCCGGGGCCTACTCTATGTCGCCGTACACAAGTGAAGAATCGATAACCAAAGATTTTGTCCAAAATGAAAAGCCTGATGTGATCATCAATATTGTTGATTCAACAAATTTGAGCAGAAGTTTATTCTTTACGACCCAATTATTAGAACTGGGCATACCAGTTGTTGTTGCCCTCAATAAGAGTGATTTAACAAAGAAAAAGGGCAACATGATCGATGTCCCGGCTTTGAGCGATGCGCTGAAATGCCCTGTTATGCAAACAGTATCCACCCAATCAGCCAATAACGGTTTGCTGGAATTGATGGACGCTGTGATAAAAGCAGGCAAGTCCAACAAAAAGCAAATCCCTCCGAATATTGGCGGGGCAAGCAAAGCTTCAACAAAGGAAGAATTTGCAAAAGCTGATAAAAAAAGATATCTGTTTGTAAACGGTGTTGTTGCGGAAGTCGAGAGAAGAAAGATCAGCTCGGAAAAGCAAACCATGCAAGACAAGACTGACAGGATCATCGCGCACAAATGGCTAGGGATTCCGATCTTTGCAGTCATCATCTGGTTGGTTTTTTCGATCTCCCAGTCCTGGGTTGGATCATGGTTTGCAGATATTTTTGTCGGATGGATCGACTTGTTGTACGAAGGGGTAGCCTCACTGCTGGGTGAAAACGTAAACCCTGTTCTTGGCGCCTTGCTTCTTGACGGGATCATTGGCGGCGTGGGTGCTGTCATTGGATTTTTGCCATTGATTATGGTCTTGTTTTTCTGCCTGGCCCTTTTGGAAGACAGCGGATATATGGCGCGCGTAGCGATTGTTTTTGACAGGTTCTTCAAAAAAGTGGGATTATCCGGCAGATCCATCATTCCAATGATCGTTGGTACCGGCTGCGGGATACCCGGCGTTATGGCTACGAGAACCATTAAAAACGAAAGACAAAGACGCACCACGGCGATGTTAACCACCTTTATGCCCTGTGGCGCCAAGCTCCCGATTATTGCACTTTTTGCCGGTGTTTTTTTCAGCGAGAATAGCTGGGTTGGAACTTCAATGTACTTCCTTGGAATTATTGTAATTATTATCGGGGCCTTAATTATCAGACAAATCACAGGAGATTATACCAGGTCCTATTTCATCATGGAGCTTCCTGAATACAGGTTTCCGAGTATCAAGAGAGCAGCCGTCTCCATGTTAATGAGAGCGAAAGCCTTTATTATTAAAGCAGGTACAATTATTCTGGTCTGCAACGCGGCAGTACAAATATTACAAACATTCGACTGGCAATTCCAGGTCGTTGCGGAGAGCGCGCCGGAGACAAGTATCCTGGCAAGCATTGCAACGCCCTTGGCGGTACTATTTATCCCGCTTGGCTTTGGCCTGTGGCAGTTCGCGGCAGCGGCGGTAACCGGATTCATTGCCAAGGAAAACGTAGTCGGTACCTTAGCCGTATGCTTTGGGATTACGAATTTTATCAATGTTGAGGAATTGACGCTTATCGGGAGCAGCAGCGAAGTTAGTTCGGTATTCGGCATCAGCGCGGTAGCCGCACTTGCTTATCTGGTGTTTAACCTCTTTACGCCACCGTGCTTTGCGGCGATCGGCGCCATGAATTCTGAATTGGAGTCACGTAAGTGGCTTGGGGGTGCGATTGCTTTCCAACTGAGCATGGGTTATGTTTTGGCTTTCCTTGTCTATCAGATCGGGACTCTAATCACTACCGGGACATTAGGCGGAGGATTTGTCGGTGGGCTAATCGCTGTGGCTGTTATCGCAGGATGTGTTGCTTATTTAATGAGAAAAGGCAGTAAAAGTATACAAGTATCCTCAGAAATGCAGGTGCTAAAATCATGAGCGCAGTAAATTTTATCGTTATTACTGTAATAGCTGTAATTCTTCTGCTTGCCATAAATAAAATTGTCAGGGATAAAAAAAGAGGTGTGAAGTGTTCCGGATGCAGCGGATGCTCCAAAAGTTTTGAATGCTTCGATAAGAACTCCCCTAAATAGCAGCTTGCCTTTTTCAATATGAGTTAATTATTGAAAAAGGCATTTTTATCAGGAGAAGATAAGCAGCGCGTTGTATGATATTGCTGACAAGGATTTGATCAGCATGAATGACCAAATGCAAATAATAGTATAATTTATGGGAAAAATATAAGCTGACAGAGAAATGATCTGACAAAAAACCACATTGTCACTTGATTTGTTTGCAATGTGGCTGAAAAAACAGAAGTAAGCAAATGCCAATTAAGTTGATACTTGTTGCAGGTACTTCTGCATGGCGGCGATGGAATTATTGCTGATTACATGTTCGATTGCACAGGCGTCTTCATCGGCAATAGAAGGATTGACATTTAATATCTCTCTTAAAAACCTTTCGATTATATGATGTTTGTTGGCGGTGAATTCAGCAAGCTCAAGGCCTGCCGGTGTCAGAAATATCTCTTTGTATCTTTCGTTGGTAATCAGCCCCTTTTCAGAAAGAGTAGACATAGCACTGTTAGTGCTTGCTTTGGTAACACCTAATCTTTCCGCGATATCTGATACTCTCACACCATCCCGCTCGCGGGACAACTCATAAATTGTTTCCAGATAGTTTTCCATGGTAAAAGTAAGTCTCATAATGTTTGTTCCACCTTATCTCCATATTGTGTCGAAATGCCACCCAGCTTTAATCAAGGTGTTTAAGACGCTGACAACAAATTTATAGTTATAATATCTTAATAACTTTAAGTATAGCCTATTATTTAACAAAAAAAAAGTGACTGAGATTTTGTTGGAAGCAAAATCTTACTGAGTAAGATTTAAAAATCACTCGAAGCGAGTCTTGGACAGCATCAGGTAATTGATGATGAAAAGCGGGGGAAATTCGACGGAAAGAGTTAGATTAATCTAACTAACACAAATATACAAAGCAAAGAGGTATAGAAATGAATAACATATTTTGGAGAAATTCGCTCACATGAAAGACAAGGAAATTATGGAAAAGGGTACGGTGTATGAGATCTTTGCCATACTACGCGGCAGCGTATACTCAGAGGTTGCTAAAGTCCAGCCTATTGGTCGGTGAAGGTACCAATCAATTATCCTATTTACCACAAAAGAAAGGAGGAGCGGCATATGAGTATAGTGCTTATCGGAGGTTACGACAGGATGCACGATGAGTATAAAGGAATATGTTCCAAACGGGGTCATCAGGTTAAGGTCTTTACCCAAAAGCCGGCTAAATTTAATAAGGTTATAGGCAATCCCGATTGGATTGTTTTATTTACGAATACCGTATCGCATGTTATGGTGCAAGTTGCACAAAAAGAAGCGAAGAGAAAAAACATACCGGTATTAAGAAGCCACTGCAGTAGCGGGAATTCACTGGAAGAAGCATTGTTGCAGCTTGAAAAAGTTGCATATGGCAGATCAATATAGAAAATATAAAAATTGGAGGTATAGTTATGAAAAACATCTCGGTAATTTACTAGAGCGGCACAGGGAATAAACAAAAAATGGCAATGACAATTGCGGAATAAGTTAGTGCCGTCTAACAAAAAGGAGGATTTTAGTGTTGACGAATGCCATAACAAGTAAAAGAAAAGGAGATCTGGTACATGCTTAAAATTGCGCTCTACGGAAAAGGGGGGATAGGCAAATCTACGACAGCTTCTAATCTGTCGGCGGCGTTTGCGAAGAAAGGCTTTAAGGTAATGCAGATTGGCTGCGATCCCAAAGCGGATTCGACCCGCAATCTTAATGGCGGTCAGAATGTGCCAACGGTGCTTGATGTCCTGCGAAGCAAAGCAGCAGCTATCACCTTGAAAGATATAGTTACGGAAGGCGTAGATGGTATTTTGTGTGTAGAAGCGGGGGGACCTACCCCGGGGATTGGGTGCGCAGGGCGCGGTATCATCACCGCTTTTGATAAGCTCGAAGAACTGCAGGCATTCGAGATCTATAGGCCTGACATCGTCCTTTATGATGTGCTGGGCGACGTGGTATGCGGCGGTTTTGCCATGCCTATCCGGGGCGGTTATGCAGAGTATGTATTCATCGTCACTTCAGGAGAGAAAATGTCTCTGTATGCTGCGTCCAATATCGCTGCAGCTATTGATAATTTTACCAACAGGGGTTATGCACGTTTGTCAGGGGTCATCCTGAATTCCCGTAATATCAAGAATGAATACAGGCTTGTTGAAGATTTTGCCGAGGCAGCAAAGACCCGGATTATTCGTATGCTCAGCCGCAGCCCCGATGTCCAGCGTGCGGAGGACTTGGCTAGTACCGTAGTAGGGGCATTTCCAGACAGCCCGATGACGCTGGAGTATTACGATCTTGCGGAGCGCGTACTGGAAGAATGCATGGCAGAAGCGGATTTGGGGAAGCAGGCGGGAAGCAAATATGGAGGAGTGCGGCATGGGTAAACATTGTTTTGTCGATACGGTGCGCTATTGCTCACCCTCGCACGGAGGATGGGGAGTGGTTCGGATGGGAATGCTTGTCCCCGAAAGCTACCAGCTTTTTGTTTGTCCCTTTGCTTGCGGGCGGCATGGAGCCATCGGAGCTATTGTTCAAAACTTTAAAGACAGACTCTCCTACCTCTACATAGACGAGTTGGATATCGTTTCGGGCGGGTACGAACAATTAATTCCAGAAGCAGTGGGTGAATTGCTGGCGGAGCTGAGTTCCCGTCCACGGGTCTTGATGGTTTTCGTCAGTTGTCTGGATGACCTGTTGGGCACAGATCATGAAGCTTTTCTGCGTGTCTTGCGTACACGCTATCCCGATATGCGTTTTGTCGTAGGCCATATGAATCCCATTACACTGGACGGCAAGATTCCTCCCCCTGTCAATATTCAACGCCAGATATACAGTTTGTTGGAACGTTCGGACAGGCATGTTGCCGCGGTAAATTTTATTGGGAATAATGTGGCAATCAGTCATGACAGTGAAATCTATGAGGTACTGCGCCGCGCAGGATTTCCGGATATTCGCCATATTTCCGAATGCGGAAGTTTCGCTGAATTTCAGGCAATGGCCGACAGCAGTCTGAACTTTGTACCAACTCCTGTCGGGCTTGTCGCCGCTCAGGAAATGCAGCGCAAACTGAACATTGAATATTTCTATGCGCCGGTTAGCTATGACTTTGAAGAAATCGAGGATGTTTACCAACGGCTGCTTGCCAGGACAGGGACTTCAATGGATTTTACCGTGCCCAGGGAGCGTGCCGAAAAAGCGCTTGAACACGCCGGTGACGTACTGGCCGGAATGCCGGTGGTTATCGATGCCTCGGCGACGGTCCGACCGTTTACGCTGGCGCGGCTGTTGCTTATTCACGGTTTCAATGTCAGGGAAATCTATGCCCAGGAGAGCATTGCTCTGGAACAGGAGAGCCTGGCCTGGCTGGAAGAAAACGCAGCGCACGTTGCGATTTACCAGCCGGAACATCACCGGTCGCCGGTCATCCGGCAGCAGATACGGGAGTGTCTGGCCATCGGTTTCGAGTGTGCTTACCTGACCGGAGCGAAATATGTGGTTGATCTTGCCAACGACGAAACACTGTATGGGTTTCAGGGCGTTGAAAGGCTGATGGACAGAATTGCCGCGGCGGCCGGAACACAGGCCGATTTGCAGGCCATGGTTGCTCAATACGGGTTGGTTGTATGAAGGAGAGGATAGGCATATGCATAAATTGGCAATGAGGCTACCGCCTTTTTCCCCGGATTATTCGGGAGTATGCTCGGCGCTGTTCGAGTTGGGCGGTATGCTGGTTATTCATGATGCTGCCGGCTGCACGGGAAATTACACCGGATATGATGAACCCCGCTGGTATGGTTCCAGATCGCTGGTATTCTGCTCAGCCCTGCGTGAAGCGGACGCGGTGCTGGGTAACGAAGATAAATTTATTAAAGAAATCCAGGCTGCCGCTCTGGATTTGCGGCCAGCCTTTATCTGCCTGCTGGGCAGCCCCGTACCGATGCTTATCGGCAGCGACTTCACCGGGATTGCCCGTGAAGTCGAAATCCTGACGGGTATACCTTCCATTGGCTTTGCCACGACAGGGCTGCAATACTACGATAAAGGCGCCGCCAAAGCTTTCCTGGCGTTGGCCAAACAATTTGTGACCCAGGTTTTCCCCAAGAGTCCCCATACAGTAAACCTCTTGGGCGCAACTCCCCTTGATTTTGCTGCGGGTTCCAATCTTGAAGATTTCCGAGCAGAGTTTGAAGCCAGGGGATTCGAAGTTCTATCAGTTTTTGCTATGGGAAGCAGTATGGAACAACTGAGGTGGAGCAGTGCTGCTTCGGTTAACATCGTTCTTTCTGCCTGCGGATTGGAACTGGCGCAGTATTTCTACCGGGTATTCGGTACGCCCTATGTTATTGGACAGCCAATGGGGCGGGCATCTGCCGATAGGCTGTGCGCGCTTGCGGAGGAAGCGGCGGCAACGGGAGAAAACCGGGTGTACCGGTGCCCTGAAAACGACGATGCCCGGATTCTCCTTATCGGCGAACAGGTGACCATGCATTCCTTGCGGGCTTGCCTACATGCGGATTTTGGCGTAACCGGAGTGGATATCGGCTGCCCGTTTTCCATGACGCAGGAACTGGCAGCATCCGGAGATGTTTCCCTGCCTACGGAGCGGGCAATCAAAGATGTCATGAATAACGGAAGATATACCCGGATTATCGCTGATCCGTTGTTTAAAGCGCTTTTAAAAGCCGACGGCGGCGGGCGTTTTGTTTCCCTGCCCCATGTGGCCGTTTCCAGCAAGGTTTATTGGCATAACCCTGCCGAGTTGGCGGGAAAGAAAATAAAAAAATATATCGAAGAGAGGGTTCTGCAATGAAAAAAACAGCTAAAATTGTATCCCTATTGCTTGTTTTTAGTCTGCTGTTGGCTGTAATAACAGGCTGCTCCGGCAGTCAAAGTGCGGGAGGCTCTGTGGAATCAGCTGAAAAAGTCAAGGTTGATCCGAATGGAACACACAGCATTACCGATCAGGCGGGCAATCAGGTTGAATTGCCTAACACCATTGAACGGGTGGTTATTACTTCCCTGTGGCCGCTGCCTTCGGTCTATGTATTATTTCAGGGTTCTGCGGCTAAACTTGTGGGCATCCATCCCGCTTCTCAGAGTGCGGCCAAATATTCGCTTCTGCCGCGGGTGGCTCCGGAGATTGCCAATGTGGAGTCAGGGTTTATGAAGGGGAATGAAGTCAATGTCGAAGAATTGCTGAAACTTGATCCGGACGTAGTTTTTTACAGCGCGTCCAATACCGCTGAAAAAGAAATTTATAACAAAGCAGGTATCCCTGCCGTCGGTTTCAGTACCAGCATCAAGCAGTTCAATACCATCGAGACCATAAACAGCTGGGTGGAACTGCTGGGCGAAATATTTAACGATAAAGACAAAGCATCCGGGATCACTGAATATGGCAGGCAAGTCGAAGCCCAAATCCAGGAACGCTTGAAGGGTATTAAGGAAGAAGATAAGCCTCGCGTGTTAATTCTGTACAAGTATAGTGATACCCAATTTCAAACTTCAGGCAGCAATTTCTTCGGACAATATTGGTGCGATGCCACAGGAGCCGTCAATGTTGCTTCCGGACTGAAGGGGATGGCGGATATCAATATGGAGCAGGTGTACGCGTGGAATCCGGATATCATTTATATCACCAACTTCAGTAGTTATATGCCCGAGGACCTCTATAATAATAGGGCGCTGGCCGGGCATGACTGGAGCGGCGTGAAAGCCGTGCAGGAGCACAAGGTCTATAAGTACCCGTTGGGAATGTACCGCTGGTATCCTCCGTCCTCGGATTCGCCGCTGTCCCTTTGGTTCCAGGCACAAAAGAACCATCCAAAGCTTTTCGGCGATATCGATCTCCCGCAGATTGTTAAAGACTACTATAAGAAATTCTATCATGTAGATCTTACGGATCAGGAAGTTGAAGGCATTTTCAATCCGGCAAGAGAAGCGGCGGAGGGCGTATAAGGTATGGCGGCACTGAAAAACAACAGGCTGCTCTTTGCACTGGTGCTTATCATGGTGCCGCTGCTCACGGCGCTCGCTTGTATTGGCATCGGCAGGTATTCGCTGACTGCCTGGCAATCCCTACAGGTATTGACAGATGTTCTCCGGTACGGAAAAGAAGGGGTGGATGCCCAAAGTTACAGTGTTATCATTAATATCCGCCTGCCCCGTATTATCTTAGCGCTGCTTTGCGGTGCGGGGCTGGCTGTGTCCGGAGCATCTTTTCAGGGGCTATTCATTAACCCTCTCGCAACGCCCGATACATTGGGCGTTGCGGCTGGATCATCTTTTGGGGCAGTGTTGGCGCTGTTGATCTACGATAACCTTATCTGGGTGCAAATAGTAGCCCTGTTGGCCGGCCTGTTGGCTATTTTTCTGACCTATTCCATCAGTAAGCTGCAGGGGAAGGCGACAATCATCATGATGGTGCTTGCCGGAATGGTGATATCCTCCATGTTCCAGGCTTTTGTATCCTTGATCAAATACCTGGCGGATCCCGAAGACAAGCTGCCTGCCATTACCTACTGGCTGATGGGAAGTTTGTCCGGAATTACTTATAAAAGTCTGTCCATCGGAGCCCCGTTTATCATCGCGGGTATTGCGCTGGTCTTTGTTTTGCGCTGGAAACTCAATGTCTTGTCGCTCAGCGAAGATGAAGCCAAAGCAATGGGTGTCAATGTGAAACAATTGCGGCTGCTTGTTATCGTGGCGGCAACATTTATTACGGCTTCCGCTATCTCAATGTGCGGACTGGTTGGTTGGGTTGGCCTACTTATTCCGCATATCGCACGGATGATGTTCGGCAGCAACAACCGTTATGTCGTTCCGGCCAGCATCAGTTTCGGAGCGGTCTTTATGCTCATCATCGATACAGTGGCGCGGAGCGCTACGGCGGCTGAGATTCCGGTTTCGATCCTGACCGCAACGATCGGTGCTCCATTTTTCATTGCCTTACTTAAAAAAACAGGAGGTGCGTGGTTGTGATTTTCGAAGTTCAAAATGGCTGCTTCGGCTATGGGCGCGGTGCAGATATTCTCAAACAGGTCAGATTTACCATCCGCAACGGAGACGTGCTGGCCATCTTGGGACCCAACGGCGTGGGAAAGACGACCCTGCTCAAATGCATGATGGGGCTACTCAAATGGCGCGATGGGGGGAGTTTTATTGACGGCACGGATATTACATCACTGCCTCCGCGGAAGCTCTGGCAAAAAATTGCTTATGTTCCCCAGGCGAAAAACTCGGTATTCGCTTTTACGACGGAGGAAATGGTGCTGATGGGTAGAAATGCCCACATTGGTGCTATCAGCCAGCCGGCAAAAGAGGACTATGCTAAAGCGGAACACGCGATGGAGATGGTTGGTATCACGCACTTGCGCGGTAAGACCTGCAACCGGATCAGCGGGGGAGAACTGCAGATGGTTCTGATTGCTCGGGCTTTGGTTGCTGAGCCTTCCCTGCTTGTCCTGGATGAGCCGGAATCGAATCTTGATTTTAAAAATCAGCTTATCATCCTGGAAACAATCCGAAAACTCGCCCAAAAGGAGGGAATCTCCTGCATTTTCAATACCCATTATCCGACCCATGCGCTGAAAGTATCCAATAAAGCATTAATTTTGGCCAAAGACGGCAGGAATGTTTTTGGCGATACCCCTGTTATCGTCAACTGTGAAAATATGCGGAACAGTTTTTGCGTCAATGTTCACATCAGCGATATTATGGTTGGCGAGCTCTGCTATAGATCCGTGATTGCTTTGAACCTTATTTAGAGGGAAGCATAAGGGCAAGTTTTTAATTCGCTGAAAAAAAGCTTAAAGGGATGGAGACAACCAGGTGCAGGGGTAGGCGATAATCAGAAGTATCAAGGCCCGCTGGACCCAGTCCCTTGCCCGGTACCGGATAAAACAAGACTGTTCCGGGAGGTTTAGAATTTGGAAAAATCATTGGTACAGGAATTCTTTTTATATGTTAACAAGCTTGAGGGGAAGGATTACCTTTTAACAAAGATTGCTTACGGAATAGCCCCGACCTTGAAGGGGATAAAGCCCTCCTCCCTGATGTCTTTTTCTATAAGTGGTAAAAATATGTACCGGCTATGGGAAAAATATAAACATGATATTTGTAAGGAAATGGGCGTAAGTTTCTTTGAATTGAAGGAAAGTTCAGACCAAAGGCTGGTTTTATTCTATAACAAAGAAATGATGAATAAGCTCCTTGACAGCAAAAAGATCCGCAAATTCTTGAAAGAAATGGGTTACAGTAAGCATATGTCACTTGAGCAAACACTGGAGTTGCTCAGAACACGTTTTGAATCCACTTTCCCTCATGAAATCGGGGTTTTTCTGGGTATTCCTGTGGAGGATGTATACGGATTTATCAGGCATAAGGCAGAGAAGTGCCTGTTTTGCAGATACTGGAAAGTATATCATAATTGTGAACATGCTAAATCTTTATTTCAATGCTATGACAGAGCAAAGACGAGTATTATTCATTCAATTGTTAATGGAAAACAAAAGAGGAAAGTTTAATTTTTCTTTATTTAAAACCAGGGACAGTGCTATAATGAAGAAGGTCTAGTACCATTATAGTTATATTTATTTTTCATATTTCTATTGTTGTTGTTTTACATATTTAAGACACTGGATACTGCAATGAAATAATTAATAAATGGAAATGATAATCACAAATATAGATTAATTCATAGAAAAGTATTTTAAAATAATTTTATGATAAATAAAAATAAGCGATAATTTTCTGAGGTTGTTTCAGATCAAGAAATATGCTATACTATTAGTCGGTCTTTCTCCTGTTGTATTAAGATGGAGGGGTGTCCGAGCGGTTTAAGGAGCTGGTCTTGAAAACCAGTGACTCCGAAAGGGGCCGTGGGTTCGAATCCCACCCCCTCCGCCAATTAATATTATTGGCCTCGTAGCTCAGGTGGATAGAGCGGGGGTTTCCTAAACCCTGTCTTGCGGGGGTTCGAGTCCTCCCGGGGCCACCAATTTTTGAGGGTGATATGCTTCATCAGGATTGGATGAAACTGGCATTGGAACAAGCCCAAATTGCCTTCGCTCAAGATGAAGTGCCAATTGGGGCTGTTGTTGTTCATAATGAAAAAGTGATAGCTTTGGCCCATAATGAAAAAGAACAGAGACAGGATCCGACAGCTCATGCAGAAATTTTAGTAATACAGAGAGCAGCCAAGGAACTGAGTACCTGGCGTTTAGCTGAGGCAACTTTATATGTAACACTCGAACCATGTCCAATGTGTGCCGGCGCCATGATTCAGTCCAGACTTAAGAGACTTGTTTTTGGGGCTTCTGACCCTAAAGGGGGGGCAGCGGGCTCGGTAACAAATGTGCTTGATGTAAACAATTGGAATCATCGGGTTGAAGTAATTGCAGGGATCCTGGAAAAAGATTGTGCCCGAATATTAAAAGACTTTTTTGTTAAATTGCGCTGATTTATTCAGCGTATTTTATAGTGGAGAAGTAGCGAAGAGGCCGTAACGCGCCGCACTCGAAATGCGGTTGTCCGCAAGGGCACGTGGGTTCGAATCCCACCTTCTCCGCCAGATATTCAAAAGTGTCATTTGGATACTTTTGACTGAAAGACAAAACTGTTTTTAGACCGCAAGGCCTGAAAACGGTTTTAAGCTAAACAAACTGATTTTAGGAAATTTAGATAATATGGCAATAAAAAGGGGTGTCGCCAGTGGCAACATACCCCTTTTTCGCTTCCACATCGCCAGCTTTTTCAAATTCATGCATGCAAAAAGCAGTGTAAGGTAATGTTGTACTTTCCTCAAGCCTCTGTATTGCATGTAGCACATACCATGTTTCTCTTTGGTATCCGCGAAGACCCTTTCAATGGTTTCGCCGCGCTTTTTGTATAAGTCCTTGCCTTTTCGGCTATCTCAAGATAATTTTCCCAAATATGCCTCGTTACAAGTTTCGTAAAGTTCTTGCTCTGCGTACATTGCAGGGGCATCACAAAATCGTGACACCCTTCCTTGTGCAAAAAAATCATAATTTTAACCCCGGTGTCTGTTCGCCTTACTTCTGTTCGTAAAGCGGAGACCGGTCTGCCTCGTCTCTTTTCAAATCGTAAAATTCCATAGGGCATTATTTTTACTTCTCCTTTCTGTCGTCGGTTTGGTGGTCATCGTCAGCTTCACATCCCGCCCCGCCATGCTGAAAGCGAAGCCGTGGTTTTTGCCGACATCCTATAATGAAAACAATTTGCGGTAAAAACCAGGAGCCATGGTATCCTCCTTGAATGCACGGGTTAATCCGGTTTATCCTGTCATGGGCACCTCCTTATGGGCATGAAAAAACCGCCCCGAAGGGCGGCGGAATCGCGGAATCAATGAATTATATTAAGTATGAATCACTAAAATACCGTCATTTTCACAAAAAAGTGGGTAATTATATGCTTTCGTATATTACATTTACCTAAATAATTAATTTTGTAAGAAGGAATTGTAATATGTTAAAAAATGCGACACAAACAATTGGAAATTTAATTGATAAACAGAGTGTTTCGTTTATAAGCTCTATAGGTGATGATGGGTTTCCGTATACAAAAGCCATGCTACCCCCAAGAAAACGTGAAGGGATTAAGATTTTTTATTTTACAACTAATACCTCTTCAATGCGTGTGGCTCAATATCGTGAAAACCCTAAAGCATGTATTTATTTTTGCGATAAACGGTTTTTTCGAGGGATTATGCTAAAAGGCTTTATAGAAGTGCTGGAGGACACCGGAAATAAGGAAATGATTTGGCAGGATGGCGATACAATGTATTACCCCAAAGGAGTTACCGATCCCGATTATTGTGTTTTGAAATTTACCGCTCAATCAGGCCGCTATTATGCAAACTTTCATTCTGAGAATTTTATTATTGAATAGTATGTAAATTAAGCATAAGTCTTTAGTTTAAACTGAAGAGAATAACTAAGGATAAATTAACAAAAGCTAAAAGAAAATTTCCTTGGAGGTTAAATAATGAGTCCCCACTTATTATTATGGATATTGTTAATTGTACCTGTACTCTTTCTTTTCCTGATGAAAAAAGAAGATCTCAAACGTTTTATGCCTGTAACTTTATTTGCTGCGGTTACAAGTGGAATCATATATGAAATAGGGATAATGGCTGGATTTTGGTATTTCCGAGAAATAGCTTTTCCTTTCGTTATGTATGGAGCACCAGCGGCAGCCACAATTTGGGTTTTTAGGTTTACATATGGACGATTTGGGTTGTATTTAGTTACAAATGCTATAATCGATTTAGTTTTTGCTTTCATAGTGGTGCCTTGGTTTAATAGAATGGGATTAATCGGCTTGGGTACCTGGTCAGGTTTAATTATCTATCTTATTAATTTGGGACACGCCTGCCTGCTCTATGGTTATCAGATGTGGCAAGAATCTTCAAAAACTATTGTCAATAAGGAATAACGGAATTTAGAGA
>DATMXV010000236.1:0-4183 GCA_035561335.1 Desulfitobacteriaceae bacterium | reverse complement strand
CCTTATAAATATACATACATTTTTTTTGGCAAAAGGGTTTAAACTACGATTATTGAAAAAACCTGTTACTTGATTGATAGATTTTCAAGTACTGCCAGGTATGTGACCAGGTTGAAAGGAGTGATTTCTTTGTTAAAAAGCATTACCAAAGTTTTTGCTGAATCCTCTGTTTTAGGTTGGGTATTAGCCGGGACGGCCGCAATTGTTTTGGCTCCGACAGTAACAAATCTCGTACGGGGAGTAGCGGTAGGAACCGCCAAGGGCATCTTATCTTTAGCAGAAGGAGGTTCATCTTTGGCAGGCAACGTTAAACATGGCTGGGAAAGTATAGTAGCTGAAGCCAAAGCCCAGAAAGGAGCCCAGGCCTTAGATCCGAATACAACTTTGGGTATCGGAACAGGAGGTGCTCTCGGAGCCACAGTTGGCGGGATGGCCGGACCAATAGGGGCAGCTGTCGGCGGCGGATTGGGTGGCATAGTAGGAGCCGGTGTTGGCAGCGAAATTGCCCATGACTCCAAACATGAGTCCAAAAAAGAAGAACATAAGGACGAAAACAAAGCCTCCAAATATTGAGATCAGAAATGCCTTGGTTTATAATTTCCATGATCAATTGACCCTGATTTGACAATAAATAAGCCTTCATAATCAGAGGGCTTGTTTTTTCTTATTATCCTATTTGCGGAGACTCATAGAATTAACTAAAACTGCAAGTGTCCCAATACTTCCCAGCCCAGCGGCTGTTACCGGATTAATCAGCCCGGCTGTGGCTAAACCGAGGCCAATAACATTAAGCCCAATGGTGAAATTCAGATTTTGTTTTGTTATTTCCCGCGTTTTCCGGGCAAAATGAAGAGCTTTGACAACTGCACGGGGATCCCGGGAAGCAAGAATAATACCTGCTACTCTGGCTGAAGAATCTCCCCCGCGACGGCCTAAAGAAAAGCCGACATCAGCCTCAGCCATGGCTAACCCGTCATCAACTCCGTCGCCGACCACCACAACATGAAAACCTTTCTCCTTCAGCGTACGGATCTTATCAGCTTTTTGTTCGGGATCAAGCCAGCCATATGACTCCTTAATGCCTAATAAAGTACCGACAGTTTCTGCTGACTCCTGAGTATCTCCTGTTAGAAGAATGAACTTGTCAATCCCTAAGGTCCGCAGCTGCAGGATAGTTTCCTGAGACCCTTTTTTCAAATGCTCACGGACGGCAAAGAAACCGGCAAGCCGGCGATCTACGGCTACAAAGACAGGAGTTAAACCAAGATGCCGGTAACGTAATACTTTTGCGGCGGCTTTAACCAGCGAAATCCGTTTGCTTTCCATCAGTTGTTGGTTTCCAACTATGACCAGGCGATTGTCAATCATGGCTTCAACCCCATAACCGGCCTTAATCTCCACTTGTTCCGGGACTGCCAGCGGTCCTACGCGCATTTCTGTTACTTTTTGGCGGATGGCTTCTATTACCGGGTGACTTGCTGACCTTTCAGTCAGCATAGCTAAGCTGAGGATATCCTCAGGTTTAAATTTCTTATTTGTAACTACAATATCTTCGATACTTGCCTGACCGTTAGCCAAGGCGCCGGTTTTATCAAAAGCCACCAAATTAATTTCCCCTGCAGCCAAGAGGTTTTCTGCTTCTTTAACGTATATTCCCTTTTTGGCTGCTCCGCCAACTGCCATGCCGAGCGAAGCCGGGACAGCCAGATTTGCCGCCGAAGGCAGGGCAGCCAGTAACATCGTCAGGCTCCTGCTTGAATTACCGGTAAATATGAAGATCAAACAAGCTAAAATGAGGGTGAGAGCAGAGAGCCTTTCGATTGCCTCCTGCCCGGAGATATGGTCAGGGGCCTCAACCTCTCCGGCCATATTTACATATTGAATAATCTGACTTAAAAACGTCTGGCTGCCTGTTCTCTTAACGGCTATTGTCAAAGTTCCGGTTATGACCTCAGACCCCGCCAGGACATCATTTCCCTCTGCCATCCAGACCGGTTCTGTAAAACCTGTAACCCGGCTCTCATCAACTTCTGCCTGTCCGGAGATTACCGGACCGTCGACAGTAATCGTTTCTCCTCCGTGGACGACAACCCTGTCACCTCTTGTTACGCGGTCCGCCGGAATAATTATTTCGTCCCCGTTAACCAGCGCCCAGGCTTTCTGAGGTAAAATACTCATTTTTTCTATTACCCTGCGGGAATGGTCCAAATTTCTTTGGGCAATGAAGCATGATAGCTGTACTAATGATGTTATCAGCAGGCCGCCCGTACTTTCCTGTAAAACAAGCAGAAGGAATGAGGTATAACGGATGAGCAGAAAAATATTAAACCTGGTATGTTGCTGGAAACGTTTAAGAAGACGGTTGAGAATAGGATATCCGGTCATCAGGGATAAAAAAATGCCGACATTTGTTAAGGCTTTGTGTCTGGTCAGCGAAGAAGGTCCAAATATTCCTTGCTTGAGGACCAGAAACCCCAGAGTTGTAACAACCAGAGCCAAATAATTTTTTTGATCTTTCATTGTCCAGGGAGAAGCAGGCTGAGGCACTGCGCCAGAACTCTGCGAGCATTTTCGGCGTTCATCGATCTCAATAATAATTTTATTTTGATCAATTTTCGCTTGATTATAAAAAATAATCACTGATCCTGTTATGATATTAATCTGAAGTAACTGATAACCTGGCAGTTCCGCTAATTCGCGGATACAGTTGGCCATTAAGGAGTTATTTTTAAGTCCCGGTACTCTAAGACGAATCCGCCCTGGCAGGGCATGAACGTAATAATTACTTTTTAGGCCTGCTTTTGCATCCATTCTTAAATAACCACCGTTCTGTTCTGAAAAATAATTGCTTCGTATGTTATCCAACTCCGGGAGATTCAAGTGTACGTTCACCATCGCTACAGCGCTGCTCACTCAACTACGCAGCTAAAGTGCCAAACCTCCGGGTTAAATCAAATGTACGCAGCTTTTTAGCCATCCATGGCAAAAGCTGCATCAGTCCATCCATGGACAAGTCCCTTGGCACTTCTTAACGCTGCTCCGTTTCGTTCGCTTACGCTCTTCCGCGAAAACGGTTCTCTTGACACTTGAATCTCCCTACGTTTAATTTTCATCCTTCTGATGGCGCCGCGTCAGCGCGTGGGGGTCTACTCTAAAGTTTTCACTGGCGAAAGCCTTTACTTTACAGCTTACCCGATTTACCAACTCGTATGTATGCACTTCCGGATAGCAAAAAGTGGCAGTTCAGACCATAAGTAGAGAACAACCACCTTAATCTTTTGGCAAATATAGAATTTTTCTGGATACAATAAACATGATTGCTTAGACGATACGGAGGTTTCTCTGATCTTCAGAAAATGTTGTTTTCTGTTGCTGAAACTTAAGTTGTGCAAGCTTAAGTTGTCTGATTTTCAGAAGAATTTTTCGATCAATGACCTGATCATGCGTATGGTAAAAAAGCTCGGCCACTTTCATATTTAGTTGCTGAATCAAATGCTGTTTTATTGAAGATAATGCTCCTGCGAGACGTTGATTCAAGCCAATTTCCAGTTCTTTTGCTTCTGCTTCTGCTTGGATTCCCAGCCCTGCCAAAGCTGTTTGTACCATCCTGCCGCCATTAAAAACCGTTGTAAAGACGAGGTTTCCCAGCGTCTTGTCCAACGCCTGCTGCCAGACCTCACCGCTGATGATCTCAATTTGTCTGGTCAGTTTTACTGTCTGGCATTTCATTTGGTACCATTCTTCGGTCATGACTTTCATTTCCTGCCAAACAGGCGGTTCAATTTCTATCATCCAGGGCTTGAGCTCTATACCAAAACGTTGATAATATCCTTGGGCAATGATGCTGATTAATTGATTACTATTGTTCAGCGCAGAATAAATATTTTGAAAATATTTTTGAATATCCAGTGATAAAATATCATGAGTTAAGGCGTTTTCCTGATAATCAAATCCCCATGTCTTTTTCTCAGGGAGAATCCTGGTTTCAATTTCACTTTCTATTAACTCCTGACAATGCAGGACAGCGAGAGCGGTCTTCTTCTCCGACAATAAACGCAGCTGTTCATATAAGGCTATTGAGGCCCGGGTTTTCAGCAGCTTTTTTTGTTTAACCTCCCAGGCCTCATTCACCATTTTGTTTAATCTTAAACTCTGGAGGGCAAGGTTTGGCCGTTTCTTATTC
>DATMXV010000235.1:0-20941 GCA_035561335.1 Desulfitobacteriaceae bacterium | reverse complement strand
CCACCTATACAATATATCTTGTCATTAAGAGCGACAACTCCAAAACCATAAGTTGGTTTTTTCATATTAGATATTTTTGTCCATTTATCGATTTCCGGGTCATACATTTCGGCTATATCCGTGGTTTGTGTTTCTCTTCCTCCTAAGGCATAGATTTTTCCTTCAACACTCACTACTCCAAGTTGAGTTCGTCGATAACTCATATTTGCTTTGACTGTCCATGTGTTCGTTGTTGGATCATATTCCTCAAGCGATTTACTAATTGCATTATCTTGATAGCCCCCAACAGCATAAATTTTGTTATTTAATGTTATAACTCCTAAATTCTCCCTGCCTGTAGGCATATCATTCTTCGTTTCCCATACGCATGTACCCGGGTCATAAGCTTCTACCGTGCTTAAAACATGATTGTTGATGCCGCCAATAGCATACAACTTTCCATTAGCTTCGGCAACAGCTAAGTCTCCTCTGAACGTAGGCATACCCGTTATTTTTGTCCAGGTGTCTTTAGCCGGGTTATATTCTTCTACGGTGTTTAAAACACTGTTGCCTGTACCATAACCACCCACGGTATAAACCTTACTGTTAACAACTGCTGTGCTAAATCCATACCTGTTTGTCGGCATACTTGTTTTGGTACTCCAGCTGTCTGTTGCCGGATTGTAGGCTTCAACAGTATCCAGAAGTGTACTTGCATTATGTCCGCCAATCACATAGACCAAACCGTTGGCTCCGGTTACCCCGAAATGACTCCTGTTCATGGACATACTTGTTTTGCTGCTCCAGGTATCGTTTGCCGGGTCATATACCTCAACCGTATTTAGATAAGTACTGCCATTATATCCCCCAATTGCGTAAATTTTGCCGTTAAGTATCCCAATCCCCAATCCGCATCTGGCTGTGGGCATACTTGTTTTGCTGCTCCAGGAATTTGTTAGAGGATCATATACTTCCAGCGTATCCAGGCTGGTATTGTTGTTTTGTCCTCCGATGGCATAGATTTTCCCGTTCAGGGTAATAACCCCAAGTTCTTTCCGGGCAGTGGGCATATTCGTTTTGGTACTCCAGGTATTTGTTATTGGATCATATTCTTCTACAGCATTGGCCTGAGTACTGTCATAGCCGCCGATAGCATAGATTTTCCCATTCACAGTTGCCGCACCGAGTTTTCCCCTGGCTGTCGGCATGTTGGCTTTGATACTCCAGGAGTTCACCGCAGGGGTGTATTCTTCGGCAGTATTTATATAATTGCCGTTATATCCCCCAAGTGTATATATTCTGCCATCCAGAGAGGTAATTCCAAATTTCTCTCTGTTGACAAGCATTTTCTGTTTGTTCAATGTTATCCAGGAATTAGCACTGGGTTCATACTCCTCGACCGTATTCAAGTAACTGCCGTTATATCCCCCGATAGCATAAACCTTGCCATTGGCTGTTTCGACACCCAGCCCTCTTCTGGCTATGGTAAGGCCGGTCTTGGTTATCCAGGTATTGGTGGCAGGGTCATAGACTTCGACAGTACTGAGATAGGCACTTCCGTTATATCCGCCGACAGCATAGATGTTGCCATTAGCAGAGCTGACTCCCAAATATCCCCGGGCCGTCGGCATATTGGTTTCACAGCTCCAGGTATTATTCTCCGGGTCATATACTTCTACAGTATTTAGATAACCGATTCCGTTATATCCGCCGATGGCATAAAGCTTGCCGCCTGCTGCTGATAGACCCAAATAAGCCCTTGCGGTGGGCATGCTGGTCTTGGTGCTCCAGGTATTGGTTACCGGGTTATATTCTTCAACAGTTGTCAGGTATGTGCTTCCATTATAACCGCCAACAGCATAGATTTTACCGTTGAGGGCTGCTGCGCCCAGTCCGCTTCTGGCTGTGGGCATATTTGTTTTTGTACTCCAGGTATTGCTAAGCTGGTCATATTCCTCGACAATATCGAAAGTATTTGTCCCATTATAACCTCCGATAGCATACACCTTGCTGTTGACAGCAGCCACACCAAGTTCGGACCTGATTGTGGGCATACTGATGATTGTCTTCCAGTTATTTGAGGGCAATCCGTATTCTTCAATTGTACTAAAATTAGTCCCGTTCCGTCCACCCAGCGCATAGATTTTACCGTTTACTGCAGCTGCTCCTACTCCAATTTTAGCCACAAAAAGATCAGCCCTTTTTACCCAAACATCTGTCGCAGGGTTATATTCATATGTAGTATTTAGATAGTCATTACTATACCCCCCAATAATATATATTTTCCCATTATATACATTTATGCCAAAACGAATGTTTGTTATAGGCATACTAGCTTTAGTCGTCCAAGTATCGGTAGAAGGGTCATATTCTTCAACAGTATTATATTTGTTACCACCATCAACGTACCCACCAATGGCATAGATTTTACCATTTACTGCAGCTATACCTAAATCCTTTCTGGCTGTAGGCATACTGGCCTTGGTTACCCAGGTATTGGTGGCCGGATCGTATTCTTCAACCGTATTCAGCGTAGTGCTACCATAACCACCAATGGCATAGACCTTGCCGTTCACTGCAGCTGCTCCTAGACTATACCTTCCGGTAGACATGCTAGCCTTCGTACTCCAGGTGTCAGTTGAAGGATTATAGGCTTCCACGCTGTTTGGCTCACTAGAGCCTCCAATAGCATAAATGTAACTATCTGTTGCTGTACAGCCAAAGTAATACTTTCCTTTTGATAAGCTGGCTACAAGGGTGCTTATTTCAGACACAGGATCAAATTTTTCTACAATCTTATAATTATTATCACTATTTATACCACCAATACAGTAAATCTTATCGTTAAAGGTAACTGTACCAAAGAATGCTCTTTCTAAAGACAAGCTACTATTAGATGTTTTCCATTCGTCCACAGAATAAAGATCATAACCTCCATCATCAGGAGAACCGCTTCCTGAGCCATCCTCAATAGTTTCTTCCGTGACCTGGATAATCGTATCACTTATTTTGACGGGATCTGCCAAGGCCGAAGCACAGTTGATTATTCCGCCCCCGTCAACTTTCCCGGTTAAAGAAGATAATTTAGCGCAAGAAGCAATAATCCTCTCTCTGAGATCATTTAAGTTGGCAGTAGGGAATTTGCTCATAATCAAAGCTGCTTCCCCGGTAACAAAGGCCGCCGCCTGGGAAGTCCCGCCGCTGTAGCCATAGGTATTTCCCGGTAAGGTACTGGTAATTTCTTCACCGGGTGCTGCCACGTCCACGCAATTCTGTCCATAGTTGGAGAAGCGGGAAAGATTGCCGTTTTCTTTAATGGAAGTAACTGAGATTATATTATCCCCGCTCAGGGATGCCGGGTACATGGGGTTGGCATCTATGTTCTTATAACTATTACCGGCGGCACAGACAAAGAACAAATCCGACTCGGCCATTGCTTCCTTTAAGGCTGTATTTTCACTGGTACTGCCCCAACTGCAGTTAACGATTTGCGCACCGTTGGCTTTGGCATATTCAATAGCGCTGATAATATCACTGGTATAGGCCGTACCGTTTTTGAATACCTGTAAAGGCATGATTTTCGCTTTCGGCGCCACACCGGCTATCCCTTCTTCATTTCCTGTTTCCGCTGCAATGATCCCGGCCACATGGGTGCCGTGCCATTCATCAGAAGATGTTGCTGGATTATGCACGGCATTGGTCTTGTCAGCGAAATTCCAACCATTTACATCGTCGATATAGCCATTACCGTCATCATCCAGTCCGTTAGCGGGGATTTCAGTGGTATTAGTCCAAATATTGTCTTCCAGGTCTTCATGAGTGATATCGATCCCGGTATCCAGGACAGCAATAACTACACCCTCTCCTTTGGCTTCTTGCCAGGCGTCAGCTACATTAATGCCGACGGAGACGGCTTGGTTGCTATTTTCATCAATCGTATTGGCCCTTAAGGCCCATTGTTCGCTATATCGCGGGTCATTGATTTCAAGTACTGTAACATTATTTACAATAATGTCTGAGAATGGTTCTGCTTCATTGCCGGCCAAATCCAGCAACGGCATTGTCCCGGGCAAATAGCTGAGTTTGAGCACGTCGTCCCCGGCAACCGGCTCAGTTACAGTGATAATAACTTTTTTGCCGTTAATCCTGATTTTTTGAAAAGCGTCAGAAAGTGTTTGCCCATTCAGCTTCAGGCTGAAATCATTATTGACAGGGAGGGAATCTTCATCGAGTTCTTCATTAAAGCTTAAGACCAATTCAGCGTTATTGATTGTCGCTTCTTTTAAAACCGGCGCCTCAATGTCTACTATCTCAGTTTGATTGCTAACCTCTTGATTGCTGAAACCTGCGGCTGGATTACCTGCCGGATCTGTGACTGGGTTTTCTCCCGGTATATAGCTTATCTTCATGGTCTGGCCGGGAGCGAAACTATCCTCCAGAGTTAAACAGATATTCTTGTCAGTAATAGTTATTTTGTTAATCTTTACGGTTAGAGATTTACCATTTTCATCTTTACAGATCAGGGAAAAATCCAAAACAGCTGGAATTAAAGTTCCTTGTAGGTTTTCATTATAGCTCAAAGTAATGGTATTATCTTTTGCTATGGCTGTTTTAAGTATAGGAGCAGCTGTATCAACAGGATTATCAGGATTAGTTTTTGCCTGCTTGTCTGATAATCCTTCAGCAGGATTACCTGCCAGGTCCTGGATGGGATTCGTGCCAGGAGTATAACTCACTGTAATTGATTCACCGGCCGCCAGAGGGGCTTCAAGAGTAAGTTCCAAACTACTGGTATTAATTTTAATGCCAGCTATTACCAGATTATGAGCGTCCTTGTCTTTAACTATAAGATCATTGCTTGATGGTACGGAAGTGCTTTTTAGTTCTTCATCATACTTGAGTTCGATTTTTAAGCCATCAAAGATTATATTTGATAATGTGGGAGCTTTAGTATCCGTTTGGGTATTAGTTTGAGTATTTGGGGTTTCAGGTGATTCTGTTGCTGAAGAATCACTTTCTTGAGCTGGCTGGTTTGTATCCGCAGATGTCTGGGAATTGTTTTCTTGGGATGTTTCAGCAGACGCTACAGTTAACTGGTAATCCGGTTGGATATATTCGATATTCGGCTCCGCTTCTTTTTGTTTGAGAAGGGCCGAAAAATCTTCTTTTCTCATTTTGTCCTTGGTGACAAAGACATCGAACTTGCTGTTTTGGGTCGGTTTTCTTTCTTTAATAATCTCTTTGACTTTCAGGGACGTCTTTTCTTTTTGCTTCTCATTACGATATTTAATAATGAAATGGTCAATTTTCTGATCTTCCGAATCCGGAAGAGCCTGAGGTTGTTGCTCAACAACCTGTTGGGGAGCTTGGGTTTCTTTGTTTGGGGCCAGCAAATGCTCATTGATTATTCTGTCAATCTCCTCTTGGGAGAAGCCTGATTGCTTATTATTTTCAATTAAATTGGGGTCAAGAGGGTTAAGCTCAGCTTGCCCTTCTTTGAGACTATTTGGATCGGCTTGTTGCGCTTGATTTTGGGCAGCAGTTTGCCGCAGCAAACTATTAAGTATATGTATCACGTCGGAGCCTTGATATTCCAGTGCTGGTACAGCTTTCGCTTTAAGAAGCAAAGGGGTGGAGCATAGCAGCGAGGAAAAAAATAGGGTTAAAACTACTGACCCAGCGATTAATTTCCTGAAAACTTTATTGCTGACCAACCTTAGTTACCTCCTTCGACATTAGAACAAATTTATTAATTTAATTCTCGGACAAACCTCTCTGATTTATTAAAAAGGAAAAAATATTACATCCTTGTAAAGAATAACATGGAAATCGTTTATTTTATGTCGCAATGTGTTGTCTTAAAACATTGTTTTCAAGGGCTAAATGAGAATCCAGTAAAAATTTCCTATTTTATGGCGAATCAGGTAACCCATAACTGTAGTTTAAAATTAAAAAACGCCGCGAAGGTTCACTACGTACCCAGCCGGCATTTAATTTCATTTCATATTTACTTCCGAACCATTGAGGTAGCTAATCACCTAAAATCTTATACTATTATCTTTTATACCAACCAAATATAAATTGAAACTCACCCATTTTTAATTGGCAAAAACTACCTGTCTGATTAACCGGTCTGATTGTATCAAAAAGAAAATGGGTTACGTATGATAACTCAGAAATTACACAATAGAGTTAGTCAAGGCTAACCTGAATTTTTTTAAGACAGAGTTAGTCAGAGTTAACAAATATTAAGAGGAGGCGTATTGGCAGAAAAAATACTTAACTGTGAACAAGCGCAGCAAGTATTTTAGAAATTAATTTTATCGGCGGTGAATTCGCTTAAAAAGTTTAGGAAGCTATTGTAACATTCAGGATTAGTCTTCATAAAGGCTACAAGCGATTGAATTGCCAAAATAGTTTCCCGCGAAAGGTAGTGTTCCATAGCTTCGGCCTCAGCAGCAAAGTTACATTCGCTACATATCAAAGCAAGAAATTCCTGCAATAATTGGTTCCTTGTTACTAAGTACAGCCCATACTCTTTTCCTTTATCCGTAAGCTGAATCTCTCCATAGCGTTCGTACTTTATGTAATTATGATCTCTCAATTTATACAAAGCTTTGGTTACTGACGGCAAAGCAACTTTAAGCCTGTTACTGATATCCGTTACGCGAACGGTATCGAGAGATAACAAAAACCGATATATTTCCTCTAAGTAGTCTTCTAAACTTGGGGATAGCATTCATGTACCCCCTTTCTTTAAACGTGTCTAAAACGAAAACAATTGTTCAGGAAGTGATTTCCATTGCCTGGCCTAAACAGCATCTATTTATTATATTCGCTTAAGCGTCAATTCTTGACATCTAAATAAACTTAGTTATGCTTTTAAAGCAATCTTTGTCAGACAAGTTAACCATTAATGAGGATTGGTTAATAGTAACCATAGGCTAAAAATTCTTAAAAGGAGGCTGAAAAAAATGACAGCTTTACCTATGCCCTTATCCTCACTTCAGCCTGGTGAACAATCCAACGTTGTAAACTTAGACGTAAAAGGTTCATTACGTCGTCGAATCCTTGATCTCGGTATTGTCCCGGGAACCGTTCTTTTCTGTATAGGAAAAGCCCCGGCCGGAGATCCGATTGCCTACTTAGTCCGGGGCGCCGTAATTGCACTGCGAAGTGAAGACGCCGGCCTGATTTTCGTTAAAAAAACTTAATAAAGTAATTACCCTATTGTTAAAAAATATATTGAGGTGTCAAGAGATGGATTTAACAATTGGAGAGCGCCCTAAACATAGCGGTCGAGTTATGCGGGAATATTTTGGAATCAATACTACAAGCGATCAATATATCATTGCGCTTGCCGGTAATCCGAATGTTGGAAAAAGCACTGTATTTAATGCCCTTACCGGTTTACGGCAACATACCGGTAATTGGCCGGGAAAAACAGTCGATAATGCCCAAGGAACTTACTCATATAAAAATAAATCGTTTTTATTAGTTGATTTACCCGGTACTTATTCCCTGCTTGCTCACAGTATTGAAGAAGAGATTGCCCGGGATTTTATCTGTTTTGGAAAACCTAATGCTACTGTCGTCATTGTCGATGCGACTTCCCTTGAACGTAACCTTAACCTAGCATTACAAATAATGGAAATAACCGACAAAGTAGTCGTGTGTGTTAACTTGGTCGATGAAGCAAGGAAGAAGAAAATCAAGATTCAATTCAATGAACTTGAAAAAAAATTAGGCGTCCCGGTAATTCCTACGGCAGCACGAAATGGTGAAGGACTTGAGGAACTTCAAAAAGCCGTATCCGAAATAGTGTTAGGGAAACGATTGACACAGCCGAAACAGATTGCCTATTCTCAGGAAGTGGAAGAAGCAATTCGCGTTCTTATGCCTCAAATTGCATCCTTAAATATTGCAGAAATTTTAAACCCAAAATGGTTGGCCCTTCGTTTCTTAGATAATGACAGTTCATTTTTAGAAAGTATTAACCGTTTCGTTAAGTATAGAAAAAAATGCAATTTAAAGGTCTTGCAAGGGAGGAAAAAATATGTCGACAGTTAAGGAATCTCTGGATCCTCTTCTTAAAGTTTATTCGGATGCCGAATGTCTAAGAATAACTTCAAATATCCCGATTGCAGATTTGATTGTAAAAGATATTTTTACTCAATCCGAGCAGATTGCCCAAAGTGTAATACAGCAGGAATACTCCAGACAAAAAAGTCTCGACAATAAAATAGACAAGATTGTCACATCAAGAATATTTGGTTATCCGCTTATGTTAATTTTACTGGGAATTGTATTTTGGATCACAATAGCCGGAGCGAACGTACCGTCTAAAATGATCGCGACAGTACTCCTTGGCTTCCAGGATGTTCTTACTCAATGGTTTCAGGTAATTCATGCCCCTGTCTGGCTGCATGGCATATTGGTCTTGGGAATGTACCGTACCTTGGCCTGGGTTGTATCGGTGATGCTTCCCCCAATGGCCATTTTTTTTCCGTTGTTTACTCTGCTTGAAGATCTGGGATATCTGCCAAGGGTAGCCTTTAACCTTGATCATTTATTTAAAAAAGCGAAAGCTTGCGGGAAACAGTCTCTAACGATGTGTATGGGCTTTGGTTGTAATGCGGCCGGGGTAGTGTCTGCCCGAATCATAGATTCTCCCCGGGAACGTCTGATTGCCATCTTAACCAATAACTTCGTACCATGTAACGGGCGTTTTCCAACCCTTATTGCCATAGCTTCCATCTTCATGGCCGGAGCGCTCGCTCTGTCTCAGAAATCGTTGGTTGCTGCCGCTACGATAACGATCTTAGTTCTCCTTGGAATTGCCGCAACATTTGTTGTCTCAAAAATACTATCTGAGACGGTTCTAAAAGGAGAGTTATCTTCGCTTGTATTAGAATTACCTCCCTATCGCAAACCTAAATTTGGTGCCGTTCTCTACCGTTCCATCATAGACCGTACTATCTTTGTCTTACGCAGAGCTATTGTGGTGGCAGCACCTGCGGGGGCAATCACTTGGATATTAGCCAATATTTATATAGGGGATATTAGCGTTATTGGCTTTGTAGTTGGTATTCTTGATCCGATAGCAAAGGCCATTGGACTTGACGGTTTTATTCTCATGGCGTTTATCCTGGGACTACCTGCCAATGAAATTGTTATCCCCCTTCTGCTGATGAGCTATCTGGCTACAGGACAGTTAACAGAATTTGCAAGCCTGCAAGGATTAAAGGATGTCTTGATTGCCAACGGCTGGACTTGGCTCACAGCTATTAACACAATGCTCTTTGCTCTATTACACTGGCCTTGTGCAACAACATTGCTCAGTATGTACAAGGAAACAGGCAGCAAAAAATGGACTATTATAGGGTTTATTATCCCCACGGTTATCGCGTTTACAGTATGTTTCATTACAGCTCAGGCAGCCTACCTTTTAGGTTTAGCGTAGACGAAGTTTTCAAAGCCGGGGGTACCCCTCGGCTTAAGAAAAATAGTAAGCGGTGGAATAAAGTAGCGTTGTGAAGAAATCTCCTGAGATCAGTATTCTGTAGAAAACAAAGAATATCAGACAGAAGGTTTTTTTCCTCGAAGAGTTCTCCTGAGGCTTTTCAAGGTTTATTTCAAAGATTCCTGGAATCAGCAGCCTTCAAACTATCATTAACAATTATCATTGCTTGAGACCAAGTATCTCTCATCTCTCTGGCATAGCCAAGGATTTCTTCCAAAATATCCCGATCTTTTTTTATATTGGCCTCTGTCAAACGTCTATACATGTAGTCATACATTACTAACATACTTTGTGAAATCTCATATTTTTTATTAAGCGTATTCTTAAAATTCAGGATAATTTTTTTTGCCTTTACAATACAATTGTGAACCTTTTCCAAATCTTTTTCTTGAATAGCAAGCTGAGCCTGCATAATTAATTTAACCAGATTTGTATATAACAATAAAGTTAATTTTTCGGGGCTTGATGTAAAAACGATGGTTTCCAGATAGTTTTTTGTATACTGTTTATTAAGCATACCCATTACTGCCACAACTCCTCTCCCAAATTGAGTAAATATGATTAACTTTATCTTCCTTAACATAAAAGAATGTTTTCACCGCCTAGCTACGCACCATGCGTGGCGCACTAGGGAAAAAAGACCTTAGAATTCTAAGGTCTTTTTGCGGATATCTAAAATAAACCTTATTACTGGAGCAGTGACAGTACGTTCTGAGGCTGTTGATTAGCCTGTGCCAGCATTGCTGTGGCCGCTTGAGACAGAACATTATTTTTGGTGTACTCCATCATTTCTGCAGCCATATCGACATCGGCAATCTGGGATTGCGCTGCACTCAGGTTTTCTGAAGCCGTGTCCAAGTTGTTTATGGTATGCTCAAGACGGTTCTGAACGGCGCCTAAATAGGAACGTTGAGAGGATACTTTAGAGGTAGCTTCATCTACTACAGTAATAGCAACACTGGCGCCTTCTTGGGTTGAGACCTCTAGAAATTGTACTCCGAGAGCGTCTGCACCCATATCAGAAATACTAACCTTCATGGTCTGCCCTGTGTTGGCGCCAATCTGCAGGATGGCCCGGCCATCAACAGCTTTTTCTTCTTTCGCAGCGGTAGTCTCAGAAAAAGAAGAGAGAATGTTTGAAGCATCACTATTTACTTCACCGTCCGAATTGGCAACTTCGAAGGTAACTCCTCCAATAGCACCGGCATAGCCGGCAGCAGCGGCTGTAAGTGTTACATCTCCTGAAGCAACAGCACCCGTTCCATCGGTGATCAATGCCATAAGATCAGCAACAGTTTCAGTTCCGGCAGTAACTGTCAGCGAAGCAGTATCTAATTCTCCGTCAACAGTCCAGGATACTTTAATTGTGTCACCTACGGCAATTCCAAGACTATCACCATTATCATCCACTAAGGCGGTAAGCGCAGTAGCATCCGTAGTTGCCGAATCAAGTGCTGTATTTGTCAGAACATTTGCGGAATCTGCCGTTACGGCGTTGCTCATAGAACCGTCAAGCAGGTTTTTAGTGTTGAACTGGGTAGTTTTGCTGATCCGGTCAATTTCATCAATTAACTGGGACATTTCATCCTGGATATTTACCCTGTCATCTTTGGTAACGGTATCGGACGCGGCCTGGACAGCAAGTTCCCGCATTCTTTGCAGGATGCTTTCAGTCTCAGAAAGAGCGCCTTCGGCTGTTTGGACCATCGAAATTCCATCTTCCGAGTTACTGCTGGCCTGATCCAAGCCGCGAATCTGACCCTTCATTTTTTCACTGATGGCCAGACCTGCTGCATCATCGGCCGCACTGTTAATCCGAAGGCCTGATGACAACTTGGCTAAGGAACTATTAGTTGCTTTCTCGTTTTGGGTAAGTTGATTTAAGGTATTAAGGGCTGCGATATTACTGTTGATTCTCATATTGGTTTACCTCCTTGTTTTTCCAAGCGGACTTCCTTTTCCGCTTTTATTATTTTATATTAAGACTTTCGGCTCCCGGGTTGCCGTTCGTCCAAATACCTACATCTCAAATGAGGAAACCTTTCCCTCAAACTCTTTGGCCTTCTCCAGCAATTCTTTTTCGTATATTTCCCCTCGTAAAATTCTCATTTCTTTCGGTGCTTCTATCGCCAGTCTCAAGTCGCCCTCATCGCTTCTTACAACCTTGATCTTTATGAGATCATCAATCATCACATATTCTCCAGGTTTTCTTCCTACTACCAGCATCGATATTCCTCCTTGACGCTATTTTGGGCCTTAGACTCTTTTACTTCCCTGTTCTCGGGCGTCTTTATCTGCTGATCACTTTGTCAATAAAATACCCGTACCTTTGCGGTACTTTTTTGAAATATCCTTCACGTACGGCTTTTTGACTTAACTGCAGTTGCAATACCATATTAGCTGTAATCTTTTTTTCGTCGCTCGTTTTTTCCAGAACCGTATTGCTAATAGTTATTATCTTATTCAGTAAGAAAGAGATATTTTGATTTAACTTAATTATTTCCGGATTTTTTTCAAAGCCATAATCATCTGTGTTATAATCCACTGTCTGCGCCAAATTTTCTAAATTATCAAGATAACCCTGGCGATCTAATAATAGTTTTCCCAGCAGACTATAGTCTTCTCTTTTCAAGGCGTTGGCTTGACTAATCGAGTTTTCACAGATATTCTGAAGGATACTCATTTTCTTTTTGAGACAATCAATATGTTGAAGATCTTGCGAATTCATAATTTTCCCTTATTCCAAATAGGACAGCAGCGTATTCAGTTGATTGTTCATCTGGTTGATATACGTCTCCATCAGCGAATACTTTTCATAATAATTGTTTTCCTTTTCCTCCAGTTTTTTGAGCATGGCCTCAATCTTTTCTGAATAGTTATTAATCTGACTGGTGAGCAGGTTATCATATTCCGAACTATCATCTTCCAGGCCCGCTTTTTCAATGAGAATACCTTTTGTGTTGCCAATGCCGGTATTGGTAGAAATATTATCCTGTAAGATATCATAAATTCTGTAGGCCAGACCCTCTTCGCCGGTTCTGATTTCTCTTTGGGCGGAACTCAGGTTAACTACGCTTGCAGTTCCCGAATAAGTAGTTGACTGTTGCGAAAACAAATTCATAACTCCTGCGGGGTTGGATTCGATTGCTTCTCTCAAGGCGTCTTCATCAATCACCAGCTTCCCTTTATCTTGATAATTACTGCTGGTTGATATCCCGATTTCCGTCAGATTAACTGAGACTCCACTCACAGATTCATACAGAGCAGTCCGCATATTTCGGAGAAGGTTCGTTAATGTCGTATCATCTTCCAGCAAACCGGTTTTGGCCTTCTCTTCCCAGGCTTCTATCTCATCATCCGACATTTCGGCCTTTTGATCATCGGTTAATGGTTGATAGTCGCGGTCATACTCTTCAGAGATTGTATTGTTGATTGAATCGATCAGGTCATTATAAGCTTCGATGAAACTTGTGATTTTAGTGTATACAGCATCTGTGTCCTGAGAGATCGAAACTGTTTGCGTCTCTGTGCTTTCCGCCTTCAGACTATAAGTCACTCCATCTAAAGTCAGGGAATTGCTGCTTCTGGTATACTTTTCACCATCAATGGTAACAACCGCATCCTCACCGGACGTATAGCCGGTAATCCCAATATCTTGAATAAAAGTACTGCCTGATTCGCTTATCCTCAGAGTATTACCCGCTCCGGTATTATTGGCTGTAAGAGAAAAACTATCGCTGTTTGTCCTGTATTTCATTGTAACTCCAGCGGCGGATGTATTTATTTCATCCATCATGGATTCCAGAGTCGTACTTTTAGAGAATTCAAAACTCACTCCATTAATGGTCAGGTTGACATTTCCTCCGGAATCAAAATCAAATCCCAGTCTTTCTGCTATTGTCTCTAAAGTATCTGCGGTATCTAAATAATTGCTCAGGTCATCAATACTGGAAAAACCCAAAGCCGATAAAGCATCCCCCTCATCCCCGTTACTCAATGTAATTGTCCCGATCCCGCTCTCTTCAGCCTTGGCTATCGTCAGATAGCCGGTTCCGTCGCCATTCGTATCGGAAACCACAATTTTTCCGCTTCCCACGGCTTCGTCAATTGCTTTCTGCAAATCATCGATGCCTGTTATACTCTCATCAAGAGCAACAGTATATTCAGTTCCGTCAATCTCCAATACCAAACTGGAACCAACTGCCGCATCGAAATCGGCTGTTGAAAAGGCTGTGATTGCTGCCGTAACACCTGCTGAGCTTTGGCAGGAGGCAGCCGTTGCCAGGTTGCTCACTACAACGGTATGCGAGCCGGTCGTGGCCTTAGAATCAGGAGTTACTGTGACAATCGATTCAGCAGTTGAAGTTGAAGAATATTGCTGATAGGTGGATTGAGAGAGCATGTTGAAGGAAGAACTGGAATAATTCAGATATTTATCAGCAAAAGCCCTTAACAAATTGGATACCTCCCGGTAAGCATCCCGTTTCCATTCAACAAGTTCTTTTTTTTGTTCCAGCTTTTCCAAAGGCACTTCTTCTGCTTCCATTAATGATTCAACAATACTGTCAACATCTAACCCGCTTACCATTCCAGTAATACGATTTGTCGTAGAATAACTGTTTATTGTTGTCATTTTAATACCTCCCAAAAAATCAAACCGGTTTTTTCTGAGCACGAATCTTTCGATAAATCTTATCTTAAGTAATCCAGTAAACTATTTTGCATTACTTTGGCACTCGCGGCTAAGGCAGCCGAATATGCCGCCTGGGCGCTTGCCAGATTAACACTGACTTCGGCAAGATCAACATCATCATTTTGGGAAAGCAACTCTGAATAAGTAACTTCATTATTATCCAGCCGGGTTTGAGTCAGTTCAACATAACTGGTTCTTGCCCCCAGATCAGCCCTTGCTACAAGTACACGATTGATATCCTCGTCTAAATTATCTAATAAACCGGATATATCCAGATCATTGGTTGCAACGGTTATCCCGGCGGGAGGTCCTTCATCATAGGTTGCCGTCTTATATTGGGTTTCACCGTCTAAGGCTAATTCAAGCTTTATCAGGGTATCGAATAAGCTATCCCCGCCTTGTCCGAAAATGTCGCTTCCTTCCACATTAATAGTAACCCAGTTGCTGGTCCCCACCTTATAACGGATCTCTTCCTTATCATTAAGAGAAGATGTCATCCCCTCCGAAAAACCCAGTTCACTGACATCCAAAGTACCATTGCTAATGGAAATACTGCTGCCGGCTTGAACCGTCAGCACAATTTTTCCGTCATCTTGCCTGACTTTAATTATGGGATCGGGTTCTCCACTGTCTGAAGGAAAAGCAGCATTCACCTGACTCTGCAGTTCTGTCACAAGGGTATCGATATCGTAGGTTTCTCCGTCAGTCAGACTTATTGTACTGCTCACTCCATCCAGGGTTATCGTAAAATCAAGGGCCGGTGAAGCCGCTGTAAAACTTGCGAAAGCAGCTGAAGAGAGTTCCGGCTGTCCGCTAAGCATGCCCATATTGTCCAGATAGAAATCTGCCAGGTCACTATCGGAAATCGAAGCTGAAACCGCCCCTCCCAAAGACAGATACTTCCCGTTATATAGGATTTGATCCCCCACATCTGTGGAAACAATCGCAAAAGGCGCCTCATTTGTCCTATAACCGCCAAAAATGTACCTTCCTGAATAATTGGTATTGGCTATTTCGATAATTTCCTTTTTCAGTTCTTCAATCTCTGCCTTCAGATTGCTTTTATCATCATCGGTAAGGATCCCGTTTGCAGCCTCAACTGTTTTTTCTCTGATTGTTATTAAAATATCTCCGATCTGTTCAAGAGCGGAATCAGTATACTCCATCCAGGAATTGGCATCTTCCGTATTTTTTTGATATTGTTGAATATCCGACATGTAACTTGTTAATTTCAGAGACCTTGCCGCCACTACAGGATCATCGGAAGGAACTTCTATCTTACGCTGGGACGAAGCTTGAGCCTGAAGCTTGGATAACTTGACAAGATTATTATTGATATCCTTAATAGCGTTTTGAATGATCATATTGTTGGTAATTCTCATATTCTCACCCCGTACCCCAAATTTTCTTTCTGTCCGGCCTTACCAATTCGCCCCTAAGGAATTAATAGTAACATTCAGGACTTCATCCATAACGCTCATTACCTTGGCTGCTGCATTATAAGCCTGCTGGTACTTTATTAGGTTTGATGACTCTTCATCAAGGGAAACTCCTGATACGGAAGTTCTATTATTATCAATTTGATCAACAATAGATTGATGTAAGTTAGATATCCGGGAGGCAAGGGAAGTCTCCACACCGATCGTCGTATAGATAGAATTGATATAATCCTCCGGTGAACCATTAGCAAATACCTCGGAATCATCGAAAATTGCCGACAAGTCGCTGATATTATTATTATTTTCTGATTCTCCGCTGGCAGAAGAAGCAGCAATTTTATCTGTATCTTCCTCTACATCCAAACTAAGAGAAATATTTGCAGCAGTTATGTTCTGGTAAATCTCATCCATATCTGAACCGCTTTCCATTAATTCATCTGAAGATTTCCCCTCATAGGAAAAAAACCTTATTCCGGTGCTATCGTCCAAACCGACGCCACCGGCGTGTCCGCTGCAGTAAGACTCGCCATCCGCATAAATACCTTCGTTAAATGCTTTAGCCAAGGTTCGGGCAAAAGTATCCAGCTGATTCAGATAATAGGGAATTCCTTTAAACTCACCATTTAAACCGCTCCCATTACACATATCCAGATAGCCTTTAATTTCTCCGCCTTCAAAAGTAACCTCATTGAGTGTTCCCTGCCACCGGACCCCATACATTCCATCGCTATCGGAACTGTCATTAATTTCATAACACTCCAGCTCATTAACCTCAAAATGGTTAACCAAGCTAAGGCCATTGATTTTTATACTAAACCTCCCCGCTGCCTCGCTTACCTGTACATCTGCCAGGGCGGACAACTTGTCCACCAGAACCGTTCTTTGATCCCGCAGGTCATTGGCGGTTTCTCCGTTTAACTCTGCTTTGTATATTTGTTGGTTTAAAGAACTAATTTGCTTGGCTAAAGAATTGATCTCATCAACCTTGTTTTTAACGGCGCTGTTGTAATCCTGAAGTAAATCTTCAAGAATACCGGACATACTATTTAAATATTCGCACAAGGCTTCTCCCTCTGCTTTTACCGCCGACCGGGCGGAATCATCGCTGGGATTATCGGCAAGATCCTCCAAAGAGGAAATAAAACTGCTTAAAACATCGTCCAGCCCGTCATCGGAAGAACTGCTCAACAGTGATTCCAGTTCGGAAAGAGTATTACTTTTTACACTCCATTCTCCATATTGAATATTTTCCTGCCAATAACGGTTATCCAGAAATTTATTTCGAATACGGACAATGGTAGCAATATCTACGCCGGTTCCCACCATTCCTGAACCATTGCTTGTTGAAAGAGCCGGAGATGCCTTCTGAATGACTATCTGTCGGGAATAGCCGGTTGTATCAGCATTGCTGATATTGTGGCTAATGGTATTCAGCGCAGCCTGGCTGGCAAAGAGCGACCTGACGCCAATATTTAAACCCAGAAAAGAATTCATTGCCCCTACCTCCCTACCAGTCCCGTTTCTTCGATGAGCTTTTCCAACATACCATCTATTATCGACATTATTCTTGCACTGGCATTGTAAGCGTGCTGGTACTTAAGTAAATTGGCTAATTCTTCATCCATGGATACTGACGATAACGATTCCTTATTTGTTTCAATCTGTTGAACAAGGACAGCTTGACTACTGGCAGAATTTTCCGCTTCCTCTCCCTGTGTTCCTATCCAGCCAACCAGTTTGGAATAATACTCCCTGATGTTCATTGCCAAACCGTCATATTGAAAATAATCCGTCTCGGAAAAATCAACAATTTCGGCAGCAATTAAACCGTCATTTGCTCCCCCTATACTGGAGGCTGCGATCAGGTCCGTATCGTCCAGATCAGGATTAACCTGAATATTGCCTATTTCAAAAGGAAGCTTATCATCTATTTTTACCAAGAAATTGATCCCGGTACTTCCAGCCAAACCTTCTCCGCTGCTGTGAATTGCATTGATCTTTCTGGCCAGCAGACTGACAAGCATGTTTAAACCAGTGCGAAGTTCAGGTATTAAATTCTTGCTTTTTCCCGTAAAATCGTAGCTGCCGGCATCGGCATCAACAGCGGCTTCATCAGTACCGGATTCAACTATTGAGCCATTTCCGGTGCTCCCGGTATCCCCGTTGACATCACCTCTGGCTTCAATTAAACCTAACAGCATACCGTCCTTTAATTTCAGCTCTGTACCGCTCTCCGCCCAGATAACTGTATTAAACGCTCCGTTAGAGCTATTTGTTATGCAAGTCAGTTCATTTATATCTGTTCCGTTTACCAGGCTTGCTCCACCAATAGATACGCGATACATGCCGTTGCTGTCTGTAGAAACGGAAATATTTACATACTCCGACAGTGTATCCAGCAAGGTATTCAACTCATCCCGGTAATCATTGGCATTATCTCCGTTGCTTTCACTCTTAACAATTTTTACATTTAACTCGCTTACCTGTTTGGCAATCGTATTAATGTCCTCGACCATGGACTCAATTTGGGTATCAAGATTCTCTTGTATCTGATCCAATTGATTATCAAGCTGGTTCAGTGTTTCCACCAGGGAATCGGCGTATCCCAACAAAGAAGATCTGGTTGCTGTACTGGAAACATCTTTGGACACTTCTTCCCAGGCATTGAAAAACTCATCCAGCGCAGTCTCCAGTCCGCCATTATCCGAAAGATCATTCATTACTGCTTCGATATCCTCTAACGTACTTGACTTCGTCTGCCAATAACTAAGGTTGCTTTGCTCTTTTCTATACATATTGTCCAGAAAGACACTGCGTAATTGGCACACTGTTTCAATCCCTGAACCCGTCCCCACCTGGTATTGACCGCTCTTCAGATAAACCTTGTCCATTTGATCTACTCGCTGACGTACATAACCCACCGTTGCCATATTGGATATATTATGTCCCGTCGTATCCAAGGCCCTTTGGCTAACATACAAGCCTGAAGTTGCAACCGATATGCCGAAAAAGGTAGAACTCATTCTCTTTACTCCTCATCTCAATATAGACTATCCTAAAACTTCAATCCTACCTCTTCATATCAAGTATTGTCTGCAGCATCTCATCTGCTGTCGTAATTATCCTGCTGTTGGCCTGATAGCCTCTCTGAGTTGTAATCATCTGACTAAACTCGGTAGAAAGATCAACATTGGACATTTCCAGAGTTCCCGAGGATAAGGCGCCATTGGCCGCAACCCCGTTGGTAAATTTCCCTGAATTTGAACTTTCAACATAATAATTCGATCCAGTCTTTAAAAGCCCGGCCGGATTGGCAAACTGGGCCAAGGCAATCATTCCCAGAGGCTGCTGCACTCCATTAGAATAAACCCCCAGAATAATGCCGTTGGAGTCTATCGAAATATCCTCTAATGTCCCTGAGGAATAACCGTCCACATCGTTGGTTTGCACCGAGCCGTCTTCAGCAGCTGTAGTCAAATCAGAAAAATCAAGCCCTACCGTAAAAGGTTTGGCGCCGCTGGAAGAATCCGGTATGATCGTAAGCTCAGGATTTGTATCATAGTCCGAATCATCTGTAACCAGGTCGCCGCTTCCGTCAAATTCCAGATAACCGCCGGCATCGGAGACAGTGGCATCAGAGGAATCCTCCACACTCCAATACCAACTGGTAACCGGATTATCGGCATCTGTGCTATCTACATAGCATTTCGTAAAATTAACTGTCAATTTATGCTTGTTACCCAAACTGTCATACACAGTCATCGTTGTCGTATAGTGAACATCATCTGCTGAACCAATATCATCAAGATCCTCCCCCACAGGATCTTCGCTTGAATCCAGGTTCCCGTCAAAAGTGGCATATTCTGTTGCTTTCGCGGTTATAATTTTTTTACTCCCGTTATAGTCGTCAGAATAAATATTGAGGGGTTCAACCGCATCGTCAGTATTAAATTCATAAGAACCATCCGCCTGGTTAATTTGGTAACTCAACCACCCATATACATTCATTCCATCACTTGTAACAAGATTCCCACTGCTATCTATGGAGAAATCACCTGCCCTTGTGAACATGTACGTCCCTGTTGTACCATTTCTGACAATGAAAAAGCCCTTACCGTCAATGCTCAGGTCAGTTGCATTACCGGTACTTTCCGTACTACCGGCTGTCATCAGAGTATCAATTGAGCCTATCCTCACTCCAAGACCAACCTGTTTAGCGTTGCTTCCTCCTCTGCCGGTGGCAGAATCCGGACCGGTAGCACTGCTCAAAGTTTGGTTTATCAAATCGCTGAAGGTCACCCGTGAGGCCTTATAACCTACCGTATTGACATTAGCAATATTATTACCAATTACATCCATCTTCTTCTGATGTGCCTGCAATCCTGAAACCCCGGAAAATATTGCCCGCATCATAATTATTCCACCTCTTTATTCTCATATGGGTTGAAAATCAATTAACACTATAAATCCCGTCCACAGGAACTTTTACACCGTCAAGGGTTACCGTGATACTACCGCCGTCTTCCTCTGTTACGCTATTCAAGACGGCTGTGATTGGGACTACTTTGCCGGTATCGCTGTCTATAGCCGTCAGGCTGATTTCCTCCCCGATATGCTCATTCAAATATTGTAATTTTTTTTCAGAACTCGAATAATCATCCGAAGTAATGGAATCAAGGGTGCATTCTACCCCATCTATCAAGGCATAATCTTCATAGGCACCCTTTTCTATTCCAGAGATTGTTCCTTCCACGCTGATCACATCAAGCGTTTCAGAATCATAAATATAACCTTGGCATGTTTTACCAATCATTGCAGAAAGACTGTATAAGTCTGACCTGTCGTAATCGTAAACAGAAGAAACATCCTCTAATTCAACACTTGTTCCGTCAACAACCAATTTAGCTTCTCCATCACTTATCTTGACAGAATCCACAGTTCCCTCCATCTCGGATGTTTCACCCGAACTATTGGTAACCGTTGCCGTAATATACTTTCCTGTCATGGTAAGCGCTTCGATAGAAGAAAGTACCTTATTCATATTTGACATCTGTTCCAGCGTACTAAACTGAGCCAGTTGAGAAATAAATTCTGTACTATCTGTAGGATTTAAAGGATCCTGATATTTAAGTTGTGTTACCAGAAGATTGAGAAAATCTTCTTTTCCCAACTCCTTTGATGTTTCTCTAGTAGAAGTGGTGGTTGATGTTGTATAAGTTGTACTGTTGTTATTTACTGAACTAATACTCATGACCGTTACCTCATCTTTCGGTAATTTTGTTTTTATTTATTGTACAAATGATATGC
>DATMXV010000234.1:0-14225 GCA_035561335.1 Desulfitobacteriaceae bacterium | reverse complement strand
GCTATGGAACGCTGCCGGACAAAATCCGGTATCAATGGGTATCCCCAATATAATGAGGATTGGGTATAAGCAGGCCTATTGACGCACCTGCGATAAGCAGGGTAACGACCAACCGGGTACCTACGTATGGAGACACTATATAGAGCTGTCAAACGTGACCTGCCTAAGTGCCGCTCTCGGTATATGGCAGGAGAGCCCTAACAGTAGCCCAACGGTCTTTTGTAATGGAAGGCACATGGTGAAGGGGGGCAGTATTGCCGGGTAGAATTGGGCGATTACTCACCCAAAACCCCCACAGATCCGGACGTGCAGATTTCCCGCATCCGGTTCCTCTTATTATGGTTTTGCTAAATGTTGGAGTGCATTATTTTAGGTGCAGAAAGTGGCAATTGTTTGAGAAAATCGTTGAACGAATCCCAGTTCCTTTTGCCTTTATGCGTTCGTCTGTTAAGCCATTTGTGCCATACCCGCTTTGTTGCTTCCCAGAAAGCTTCTATGCTTCTGAAATTCCCGTTAATACCGTAATACTGGTAGTGACCTTGCAGCTTAAGACATAAAGCCTTATGCTGCTCCCGTATAGGGCTATGCCGATTCTCCCGACACCAATCTGTTATCGCCTTTATTTTGTGACTCAGACGTCTGCTCGCCGTCTTCCTCTTGACGACCCAATTTCCCTTTCGACTTCGGCCCCAGTAGTGTGTAAAACCCAGGAAATCAAAGGTTCCTGTGTTCTCATCCGGCTTTTGTGTTTCTTTCCTCGGTCGGTTGAATGGAACCATGCGCGTCTTCTCAGGGTGCACCGTCAGTCCGAATTTAGCAAACCTCATTGGAAGAACTTCCAGAACCCTCATGGCATCCTGTTTATTTTCAAACCCCATCACAATATCATCGGCAAAACGTACCATGAACGCCTTTCCTTTCATGCGCGGTCTGACCGCCTCTTCGAACCATACATCTACCACATGATGTAAATAGATGTTACTCAAAAGCGGCGATATGACTCCACCCTGAGGAGAACCGGCTTCTGGATGACTTAGTCGCCCCTGCTCCTGTACGCCCGCGTTTAGCCACTTCCCTATAAGCCTCTTTACGACTCCATCATTTACCCGTTGCCGAAGCATTGTTTTCACCTGTTCATGATCGATCGTATCGAAATACTTCCGAATATCGACCTCCAATATCCACCCGCCGCTTATTCCCTTGGTCTCCCTCCATATAGCACTAATTGCCTGGTGCTGTGACCGCCCCGGGCGAAACCCGTACGAACAGTTCTTGAAATCCTGCTCATATATGGGTTCTAATAACATACAAACCGCTCTCTGAAGCACTTTATCTTCCAAGGTGGGGATACCAATTGGCCTCAGTTCCTGCTTTCCCTGCCCTTTTGGAATGTATGCTCTTTTGACAGGCGGCGCTTTGTAACGTCCTGACTTGGCTCTTTCCAGAAGACTCTTGAGGTTCTCTTGCAACTCTGCCTCGTATTCCTTAGCTGTTACTCCGTCTACGCCTGACGCACCACTCTTTTTAGTTCGTCTGTAGGCTTCTTCGAGCCATTCAATATCCATGTGATAGGCTAGCGATGTGAATATCATTTCCGGTGACTGCTTCGCCAATTCCGCTATTCGTTGTTGTTTCGTTGACACTAAACTGAATTCCAATGCATTCATTGTGTTTCCTCTCAACGATTCCATAATGAGGTGCAGCCCTTCCCTCGACAGGATTTTCTCGGGATGAGTTCTCCTGCTTCTCCGGTACTATGGCGCACTACGACTACTGTTATCGCATCCCACCGCACTTCGTTTCCTTCGCTTGGCGGTACCATTCTTGTTCTCGCTTTTCGCTCCTACCACAGTGGAGAACGCACCATGGAAAGCCTGGAGTTGTTATCCCGTAATCCCCACCGGACTCTTAGGATGGACGTAACAGTTCCTCCCAGGTTCCTGGGAAACCTCTTGCGCATTTGCCCTGCTCTTAGACCCCGGTCGGACAACGGCACCAGGTCTGTAAAGTGCCTTTGTACTGCCCCCGTTACTTGGAAAACGAGGGCTCCAACGATATATTGCTTTCGAGGCTCAATGACACAGCTTTTGCACTCGCTGTCTACGCTTCACGCCAGAAATCACTTCCTACCGCGCAAGACTCGCTTCCGGCTGTTGACCAGACTCTACCGGACAGGCTTACTTCCTGCCTGCAAGGTTCCTCCTGAAGGTTTCTGCTTAGCTGCATCCCCCTTCACCAGACTTATCCTGGCGCAACCAAGTTCCAATCTCGAAAGGAGTTACTTTGAATGAAGCAATCAAAACTTATCGAAAGACTGGAAGGTTATCGCAGTCGAAATGATGCTGACCAGCAACTAGAACGACGATAACCCATTTGGAATATGGAGAGCCGTATGCGGTGAAAGTCGCTTGTACGGTTCGGGAAGGGGCGGGTTACTTTGTTAATCCGCCTATTTCATTATTAATTGTTTGCGCTTATTTATAAAAAAACATTACAGCCTACCGGTGACGTCAAGCTTAATCCTGTCGTCTGCCCGATATTTACGGTCTCATCCTTGAGGCCGTGCTGTAATGCTTTTGATAAAACAGTTTCGTTACATTTTGTTTGGTTTTGTCTGTTTTTATACTATCACTATTAAATTACCATGTCAATTATTTTATAATATTTTCATGTATTTTGATATATTTCATAATGAGACCAAAAACAACCCTGTCAGTTAATTCTTTTAACCAGACAGGGTTGTTCAATTCCAATTTAATTATTACGATATCTCTTTCAGCAAACAATCAGATAAATTACAGGCGCCGGCAACCAAATTAGTCAAGGCCGGAAGCCTTGCTCTGTCAATTCCGGTGTCATAACCATCCAGTCCGCTCAAAACCTCTACAATCTTTTCTAAGGACGCATTTCCGGCCCGTTCCCCAATCCCCCCGACTGTAACACTAGCGAATCTCACACCGGCCCTGACGGCGGAAACTGTATTGGCGGCAGCCAGGCCAAAATCATTATGCAAATGAACTTCTATGGGAAGCATGCACCTTTTCCCAAGACCGTACATAATATCATAAATTCTAAATGGATCCAAACAACCGACAGTATCCGCAAACCGAATGCGTTCTGCTCCCATTTTCGCCGCTACCTCAGATACCTGTAAAAAAAATTCTTCATCTGCCCGCGAGGCATCTTCAGCTCCCGCAAATATCATGCAGCCAAAACTCCGGGCATACTCCAGGGATTCCGCAAATTGCTTCAAAACCCACTCCCGGTTCTTTCTTAATTTATAATGAATATGCAAATCAGAAACAGGAACAGAAATATGGATACAGGAAAAACCACAGTTCACGGCCAGCAGTATATCCTGCAAACTGGCCCGGTTCCAGGCAATCACTTGCGCCTTTAGGCCCAGGGATAATATTGCCTTCATCGCTTCCTGCTCTTCCCGGCCCATTGCGGGAATCCCAGCTTCTATAGCAAATATACCGGCTTTATCCAAAGCTTTGGCGATCTCCACTTTTTCATTTGCCGAGAAGACCAGGCCTGCTGTTTGTTCACCATCCCTCAGGGTGGTATCAATAACATGCACCTTCATCAACAGCCACCTCCTACCTCCTTGACCAACTGTTCCAGTTGTTTATCATCCAGGGCCGCTTTTTGCTTTATCGCCAGCATTCGTGCCCGTTCCAATAAAAGCGTCACATTAGAAGGCTTTATGCTCATATTCAGTTCCTTAACCTTTTGTTCAATAGCGCCCCTGCCCGAATGCTTGCCGATGACAATTTTCCGGTATAACCCTACTTCATCCGGGGCAAACGGCTCATAAAGCTCGCTTTTTTTTATAATCCCATCCACATGAATTCCCGATTCATGGGCAAAAATATTCGACCCGATGACCGGTTTTGTTCTTGGTATCCCGAGACCCATGCATTCCAATATTTCTTTGCAAATTACTGCAATGTCCCGCGGAACAGTAACAGGTATTTTCAACAAACGACTCATACTCATTACTACCTCCTCAAAAGCCGGGAAATCGCCAATCCCTCCCAGCGACGTTGAAACAGCATTAATTCCGCTTCTGACCGCTCCCAATACATTGCCGGTTGCCAATCCCAAGAAGTTTTTTCCTTCGTATTCCAGGTTACATGTCATCACCTGTTTTAATTCCCAAAGTCGCCTGTAAGTATCAAGTGCATCCAATTTACTGCTCCAATCATGAATAACAACGCTCTCTATGCCCGATTTATTAACCAGTTCCTGAAAGAAGGCCCTTTCCGCTGTCGAATATCCGGCAAGATCAAGACACCCGACGGAAATTTTCATCTGAAGTTTATCAGCTTCCGCCAGGACATCAGCTTCCGCCAGGACTTTGCTCCATGGTAAATACGACTCCGGACAAGCAGCGTTTTCAAGCGAAATCCTTAATCTTGTAATGCCCAGATCTTGTGCTTTTTTAACCTGCCTGGCATTCCGGCCGATACAGGCGCGGACATCATTCAGCTCAAGGCCGCTTGAACCCTTCAACCTCACGGCAAAATCAAAGGGAATGTCAAATATCACGTTAGACATCCGGGATATTTTTTGTTTTAAATTAATAAATTGTCTTATATTTATTCTTTTTTGTTTTAAGGCATACCCTAAGGTCTTATCAATAAACGTAAAATCCGGCATTATTTCCGCACCTTCTTTCACACAGGGACCCTCATTCATTTTTAGATTGCCTTCTTCATCTCCAACTGCCGGAACACATTCAGCAGGCCTTCTTCGACACTTTCACAGGACTCAACGACGAATAAGCCTTTCTCAGCCAGACGTTTTTGCGCATCATAACCAATTCTCATCGTCAGTACGGCATCACAATCAGCAATTATTTTGCTGACAGTTCCCTTTACTTCTTCTTCCTCATCACACCCCGGTCCCTTGCAATATTTCCTGGCCGTTCTCGTTTCCATAAAGGAGATATCTGAGCCGCTGATTTCATAAATATGAAATTCTTCCGCATGCCCGTAATGCAGATCAACCAGCTTATTATATTTGGATGTAACTGCTACCTTATATTTCCTGGTCGTTACAGCTTGTGATTTTTGCCCATCCGGCTTATTCATGCGAAAACGCTGAGATTGATCCTCTTTGAGCAGACCAATAGCATCCGCCCGGCATTGTTGACAGTGACGCATTTGCCTGATATCCGGCTGACATAACTCCCGGATTACGTTAATATCCTTCATACTGGTCTGCGGAAAATTTTCAAATACACTGCCGGGCGCCGGAATCAAAGGCATAATATTGGTCATAAATGCCCCCAGCCTCTTTACCTTTTTAATAACCTCCAGGATATGGCTTGTGTTGATATCGTTTATCATCACAATATTTACTTTAACCAGCACTCCATTGTCAGCCAAATATTTTATGCCTTCAATTTGATTGTTAAGAAGGATCTCCGCAGCTGCTTCTTTCCTGTATTTTGTCCCTTGATATATGACATGACGGTATATTTGCGCTCCAATTGATGGATTTAAACAATTAACCGTAACCGTAACATACTTAATGCCAAGGCTGATAATTTCCGGACCATATTCCGGCAGCATCAGGCCATTCGTCGAAAGGCAAAATAAAATATCCGGCGCTGATTCCTTAATTAATCTGATTGTTTTACTTACTTCGTTCCAGTTAGCCAAGGCATCCCCGGGGCCGGCAATTCCTACAACACTTAAATCCGGTATTTCCTCTTTTACCCAAAGGAATTTATCCCTCGCCCTTTCAGGTGTCAATAATTCGCTTGTGACCCCGGGCCGGCTTTCGTTGACACAATCAAATCTCCGGTTGCAGTAGTTACAACTAATATTGCAGGCAGGCGCTACCGGCAAATGCATCCTGGCATATTTATGATGTGCCTCAAACGAATAACAGGGGTGTTTTAGAGTTATTTCCTGCAGCTTATCCGCTGAATGGTTTACTTCTTTATTTGTGCTGCAATTGCCTTGCATCGTCAGCCGCCCCCTTTTGCATGATTCAGCATAAACCCATGCCTTCATGCATAATATTTCCAGTTAATTTCCTTGGACCGAAATGCTCTTTCCCAATCATTCCCTATGATTTCCAGCATATTCAGCATCCCTTCATAACCCATGTAAGCCTTGTCAAGATACACATCCCTATCTGTCGGTGTAAAGATATCAAAGGCAATCCTGATCCCTATTTCTTCAGCCATATATTTCTCCCAGGAAGAGCCCAGCACCGCATCCACATTACTTTCTTCAAGAGCCTTTTTAATCTGATAGCCATCCACGCCAAAAGCAACTGCCGGGGATATTCCCAGGCTTTGCACCTCACGTTCCAGGATTTTTCTTGCTTCATGGCAATTTGAACGGAAAAGCAGCAGTTCCGGAATCATTTCCAATTCCTCAAACAACATCCTTAAAAGGCCGATGCCAAAGGTAGCGTCAGACGATACGGCGACTCTCAGGTTACGGTAGCGGGGAATAATCATTAACGCCCGGCGGCGAAGCACATCCGCGACTTTTTCTTCTCCGGATCTGATTATTTCTTCCGCTTTTTCTTCCTTATCAAAATATGTGCCGATTGCCCTTAGCCAACGCGCAGTATTCTTAAGGCCAACGGGAAGCGGAATATCTCCCAAAACTAAGGGGATAGCTTCTTTTTCCTGCAATTTCCTGGCAAAAGCATGACCGGCATCATGACTCAAAAGAATATTTGCACTTGCTTCCCCAAACAACTTTAATTCCTCCAGCGAGGTATTATGGGGTAAAACAGTTTGGACTTTTATATCAAGCAGCCCCAATACTTCCTTTACCCACTTCAGATCAGCCATCCAAGTCGGATTTATATTAGCCTGAGGCGCTATTATATTCACACTGTCAATCTTACTGCCGCCGGGGATTTTTTCTATAAACGGAGTTAGTGCTTTCAGCCCTAAATTAATCCCGTCATAACTTGTTCCTCTAAAACCGCCTGCGACCAGGGGAATCAATTTTGCCTTAACATCAGGCTGAATTCTTTTACATAATCCCGCAATATCTTCCCCGATGATGTCTGCCGCACAGGTTCCAACCACAAACATCACACTTCTCTTGAAAGATTGGTCAGCTTCCTTAATCAGACTCTCAAGTTTTTCACTGGCTCCCATAATGATGTCCGTCTCAAAAAGCCTGGTACAGGCGATCTTGCGTTTGGTAAAATCGATTTCATGGGCATCAAAGGCACTGGCAACAGTAGCGGCACAGCCTTGAGGCGAATGAATAACAATACTGACATCATTTATCCCCGCAACAACACTTGCCACCCCTTCCAGGGCACACCCCAGCAGCGGGTCTTTACTATAGTAACAGTTTTCAAACTTCAATTCATCATACATTTACCTCTCCTCCTTTCTGCATATACCGTACAGTCAGGAAGATCATTCCCCAATTTATAAGTCATAGACCCGGCAGAGGCTAAACCTGATTTTTCCGGAAAAACAATTGTTTTATACAACCGGCTGCGCTCTCTGAACGAGTATTGTAAGGCTGTATTAATGCATTTTGCTACTTTTAACGCTCCCTGGTAACCGAATCTTGGCCTGTTCATGATTGCATTCAAATCGACAACCGGAATATGCGGAAAACTTAATGATGAGCCAAAATAAACGACAGAATCCGCTGCAAATCCGCCGATAAAATTCAAAAGCTCCTCTTCAGTCTGTTTCATTGATTCATATTTTCCAAAGGCCAGCGTTCCTTGCGTAATTAAAATTTCAGGGTCCAAGCCGGTTTCCAAAAGGTAATCGATACTGGTCTCTCTGGCGTCCGTACTCCAGGGATGGAAATTATAAATCACCGGCCTCATTCCAAAATCACGTTCCAGCATATGGGTAATAGAAAGACATTTTATGGCATCATGACCCTCAATAATTGCCAATTTACCCGCCAAGTGTTTTTTAGCTTCAGCAAATTCTTTCTTTATCCCTGAATACTCCCTTTCCATCAATAACTTTGCCTCTTTTTCCAAGCCCAAGTATTTTGCCGCTCCCTGAAGCCATTTTTCAGTTGCCCTTATCCCATACGGCAAAATTGTTGAGTTAAGCGGAGTACCAAACTCTTTAAGCATTTCATTTCCTATTGCATATCCGATATCAAGGCACAAGGTACAATTCACCGCTGCACTCGGGGCGCGTTTAAGCTCTTCGAGGGAACAATTTCCGGCAATTACCGAGTTCACCCGGGCCCCCATTCCCTCAACCAGTCTGATTAATTCCTTAACATCCGTATCCACTTCTGTTCTTTCAGGCCCCATTTTGCCGCCCACTATATTTACCGCATCCGCTAATTGGGCTTTAAGCTCTGGTGCAGGCGCATCCATCAATCTTATCATTTGCCGGAATACCAGATCAAAACCGCTTCTGTATTCACCCGCAAAGCCCTCACAATGAATTGTCATTATTTGGGCGTTTATACTTGGCCTTATTTTATCCACAACAGCGTCAATATTGTCGCCGATGATGCCGGTGGCACAGCTTGCGGCTACAAAAATAATATCGGGCTTGTATTTTTTGTCTATTTCACTGATTGCCCCTTTTAATTCTCTTTCTCCGCCGTGGATTACTTTTTCCTCATCCATATTCGTGCTTACCACAGGCTCATACGGAGAACCACTGTTCCGGCTGTTGGTAAGCTTGTAGGCTTTCTTAATCCCATACGCACAGCCGCTTGGGCCATGCGTAATAATAATGGAGTTTTTAATGCCGCTTAAAATTTTTGCTGCAGTCCAAAACTTGCAAGGGCGGGTATGACTTCCTTGTAAACTGGTTTTTATTTTGCCTTCTTTAGCCAAATGATAAAGCTCGCTCAAATGTCCAAAGAAAACTACACTCTTATCAATTTTGTCAGTCATAATTCACCCTCCTGCCTGAGAATTTTTCTCAAAATCACCATGTATTTAGAATCCATTCCCTGTCTTTCTTGAATTCCATATCTGTAAAGATAGTATTGGCAATTGTTTCTCCCAGATACACAGCTCCTTTATACCCTACTACCGGATGCCTGTACAAGCCCGCCCTGTCAAAAGTCGGAAAACCTACCCTGACCATTGGGATATTATTATCTATGGCCACATATCTCCCTTTGGAATGGCCCATAATAAGATCTACTTCAATTTCCTTATTCTTGATCCGCTTTTCCAACTCCCAAAGATCTGAGTTCCATATTATTTGCATCTCATAATCTATCTGTTGTTCCAATTGCTTGATTCTCGGATCCCTCTGGTAGGCTTTATTGTCATCCCCTAATAAAAGTAAGACAGGCTTTAATTCTACTTCCAGGCAAAACTCCGCTAAGGCAATAACAAGATCCGGATTTCCATAAATCGCCACCTTTTTATCCGCAAAAAACATATGGGCCAAATCCGCCAAAGCGTCAATTGCTTTGCCGCGTTCCACTGCCAGGGAATCCGGAACACTCTTCCCGGTTAACTTACTGATATTTTTGATAAATTGATCAGTATTGGAAATCCCTACCGGCGTCGGACCGATAATTGCCGGTACCTCAAATTCATTCCTGAGGAATTCTGCCGCACTTGCCCCTTCGTATCTGTTTAAGGCAATTGTGCCAAGTGCATTAGCTGAACCGATGATATCTTCAACCGTCGTACTGCCATAAGTAAATGAATCCTTGTCAGGCATTGTCGGCGAGTCAAAACTTTCAGTATCCATAAGAACATTGGCATCTACATCCATTTCCTGTAAAATATGCTTGATTTCAGTAACATCACCCGGATTCACCCAGCCGGTAATTATGTTTAACTTACCATTCGGCGTGCTTTTCTCGGCAAGGGTTGAGATCAGAGCGTTAATCGCTACATTATAACCACTTACATGGCTGCCGTTAAAACTCGGCGTATGAACAGGTACAAGGAACACATCCCTGCCGGGGAAAGTCTTTTTTATATTCCTTCTCAGTTTTCGTACCAGCCCATCGATATCATCGCCGATTACCTCGGTAGAACAGGTTGTGATGATCGGAATTACCCTTAAATCAGGATAGCGCTTCAGCATGACGTCTACGGCATCCTCTGCCCTTACCAGTCCCCCGAAAACCGCTGCACTCTCGTGGATTGAGGATGAAGCTATTTCAAAATTCTCCTTAAAATGCTGAGCAAAAAGCAAGCGGGTAAACATACTGCACCCCTGTCCCCCGTGAACCAGGGGGATACAGTCCTTGATTCCTATACAGGCAAACTGCGCCCCGCAAGGTTGACAGTCGTACATGGGATTGATAATCCCTTTTCTCTCCTTCTGCTTAACTAAACAAGTCATATTGACCACCTCTCATTTTAATTGCTGCTTTTAATAGTTCGGAACATTCAGCTCAACATTCTGTGATCTGGCAATCGTAATATCAATTATTTTTTTTCTCACACTTTCAATTATTGCCTGAATTTGCGACTTATCCAGTTCTTCCAGCCAGGGAAATTTTTTTCTGGTCTCTAAGGCAACCATTTTTGCTTCAGCATATAAAGCCTGATTTCTTAAGGAGTTTGAAACAGCCACTTCTTCTTCCGCCAGAATTGCCAAGAGATTATTTAATATTCCGTTAATATTTTCATCTCGGTCCCATGAGCGGGAATAGAACTGCCATAAATAACGTTCCTGCATGAATTTATATAATTCCAGAGCTTTTTCTTCCATTTATTTCACCCTTTCGCAAAACGGTTTAACTAAGTTAACTTTAGACGGCGGCTCCGCCGGTTTCTCCCGTACTGATCCTCATTACCTCATCAACAGGCAAGACAAATATTTTTCCGTCTCCCGGATTACCTTTTTTGTTAACACTTATAATGGTATCAACCACCATTTTTACATCCGTATCATTGACAATGATTGACAATAATCTTTTCGGTATCAGCCGATGCTCTTCCGAAACCGCCTCCAGAACCTTTGAGGACACTTGATTATCAACCACCATAAAATTTACTTTCTTTTTGCCTCGTCCCATGACTTTCTGGCAATTCAAGGCAGCAATCCCTTTATCAAGTAAAACGTTTTTTGTCTGATTGATCATATCCATTCTTATAACCGCCATAATTTCCTTCATATATTTTCACTCCTATAGCTGGTTAGTCCCGGAACTTACAGTGTATGCTTCAAGCACCGGGCTGATAAATATTTTACCGTCTCCAAAAGCACCGCTTTCCCCTGTGCGCGACTTTTTCATAATGATCTCAACCACATCATTTTTATCTTCATCCTTGACCACAAGTAAAAGCATTTCTTTAGGTAATTCATCATAATACACATCTCCAAAATGGATTCCCCTCTGCCTGCCCCGTCCCATAACATCCATTTTTGTTACAGCCGGATATCCTGCTTCAAGAAGTTCTGTAAGAACTTCGCTGACTTTTTCAGGCCTGATGATTGCTCTTATCATTAACATAAACAAATCAATCCTTTCTTAAATAATCCGAAAACATTAAATTTACCGACCTTAATGAAACATAATTAGACTTCATTTTAAAACTAGCCGGAACTAGTCCGGCTAAGTTAGGAGAGGATCAAGGAAAATATCTTGATAGGGGCCTGCAATGACAAGGTATGTCATTAGGTCTGTTCATTTTCAGCTTACTCTGATGTCATTTTTCGCAAGCTGCATCAGAGGAGAAGAAATTGCATTGTACATATCCCTTGCCATATTGACAAAGCCTTCAAAACCCATATATGGTCCGTTGTGGTAGGCATGACCGTTAATATAAGGAATATGAAGTTTTTTAACCAGATCGCCCACCCTCGGACCTGTAAAAATAACATCCGGTTGAACCATTTCCAGTACTTCAAAGAATTCCAGTTCATTTCCATCGTCAATGTAAATAGCACCTTCCCTGCCCCGGGATATAACCTTTTCAAAATCCTCCTGGTGTCCAAATTTAGACGACATCGCCACAACTTCCATCCCTAAATCATCTTCTACAGCCTTCGTCCAGTGCCATAAACGCGGTCCTCCGGTCCAGATTGCCATTTTTTTGCCTTTCAGGCGTTCTCTGTACCAATCAATTTTGGGTTGGTACTTGGCATACTCTTCGGCGATTAATTCCTCAACTTGGTCTTCAAGTCCAAAGAAAACAGCTATTTTTCTAAGACCTGCCGCCGTATAATCAAAACCCCAGGTATCAATATCAAGCCTTGGAATCCCGTGTATCCTTTTCAATTCGTTGGCAATGTAACCTGCCGACCTTGAACAGTTCACAACACTCAACTTGGCCCTGTGCATAGAACGGCACTGGTCATAGGTTGCATTACCTGTAAAATGGCCTACAATCTGGATTCCCAGCCTTTTAAAGTAACTCTCTAAAACAAAGGTATCCCCTTGAATATTGTAATCCCCGATGAAATTGATCGTGTACTCACTCTTAATTTCCGGCTCAAATGTTCCAACCTTTTCGTGCATCCAGGCAATATTTAAGACATGATGCCCTTTTGATTGGCTTACCCCGGCAAAACCGGGACACTCCACTACGAATATATCGACATCGCCCAGTTCCGCTTCAGCCTCTCTGGCTACTGCTTTCGGATCATCACCAATCAAAGCTGTGCCGCAAGTTGTGTAAATAATCATCCTTTTAATATTGGGCATCTCCGCAAACGCTTCCTTGATACTCTTCTTCAGCTGCTTTTCACCGCCAAAAACAATATGGCTTTCTTTCAGGTCGGTGGACCAGACATACTTTAACTGAAAATTATCATTGTCACTGGTATAACGTTTTGTATGCCAGGTGTCATAGGCACAACCGACAGGGCCATGGATCATTTGAATAGTATCTTTTAAAACACCGCCGATAACCAGCTTGGCCCCGCAATAACTACAGCCTCTTTCCGATAATGTTCCAGGTATGGTTTCCACATTGGAGATTGGCAGGTAATCCGCTAATTCTTCTCCAGGCGCTTTAATATAGCAATGTTTTTTACGTTCCGGAATTACTTCGTCACATTTAAATAATTTTAATGGCATATCTCATACATCCTTTGATCTTTAATCCATAATACCGTATTTAACAACCATTGCTTCCAATTGATCCATAGTTAAAGGTTTTGGTATTATAAACATATCATTCTCAATGATCTTGCGGGCAAGCTCTCCATATTCCTTAGACTGGTTGCAATCAGGATCATATTCCACAGTTGTCTTCCTGTTGAATTCCGCTTTTTGAACTATATTGTCCCTTGGCACAAAATGAATCATCTGTGTTCCCAAAGCTTTCGTAAACTCTTCCATAAGTTCCAGTTCATTATCAACCTTGCGGCTATTGCAGATGATCCCGCCCAGTCTGACACCACTTTGATCAGCGTATTTCAGAAGCCCCCGGCAGATGTTGTTAGCGGCATAGATTGCCATCATTTCACCTGAGGCAACTATATAGACTTCTTCGGCTTTGCCGTCACGGATTGGCATCGCGAAACCGCCGCAGACAACGTCACCTAAAACATCAAAATGGACAAAATCAAGCTCAGTCGTATAAGCACCTAATTCTTCCATGGCATTTATAGCCGTAATAACTCCCCGGCCGGCACAACCCACACCAGGCTCAGGTCCGCCGGATTCAACACATTTGATCCCGCTGAAACCTGTCCTTATTACTTTGTTTTCGGTAATTGCGTCTTCTCCTTCCTCCCTGAGTGTATCCATAATAGAACCCTGAGGCTTTTCCCCAAGGATTAAGCGGGTACAATCTGCTTTGGGGTCACAACCATGAATAAAAACCTTTTTCCCATGGTAATATGCCATGGCTGCCGCAACATTCTGCTGTGTTGTGGATTTACCGATTCCGCCTTTTCCGTAATATGCTAATTTTCTCACGTCAGACACTCCCTTCAAATTTGCTTACAAAATCTTTCAAAATCTACCTCCAAACGAGGGACCAGCCACATATCCACTCACCGCTTTGCTTATTTTCATCAAAATTATCCCCCTTTATTTCTACCTGTTTCTTAACATCTGCTGATTTTATTGGGTCCCCTGATCCCCTTGATCTTTTGTGTTCAGGGGCACATCACTCCTTTCAAATCGCTTTCTGTAACAAATAAAAAGAGAGAGCCCGTCATCATGATTCAATTCACGATGCTACAGGGCTCTCTCTGAATCGCTTCTCCGCTCCAAATCTAAAGATTTGGCGCCCGCAATTATATTATATTCTAGAGTTTATTAAAAGGTATCCACTTAATCACTTGAGTTAATATGCTATAAATA
>DATMXV010000233.1:0-2180 GCA_035561335.1 Desulfitobacteriaceae bacterium | reverse complement strand
GTATAATATCTTAACATTCTTATTATTGAGTTCAAAAATTTTTATAAGATTAATCGTTTACTAATAAAGGAAATGATACTACATTTCTTTACTTATAATAGCTTCGTGGCTATATCCAGGCCAAAGCGACGATTGTCTGGCACAAGGCTCCTACCTTTTCCACCAATTCCAGCTGTGAAAGAGCAGGTCTTTTAATTTGGTTTTTTAAGTAGCAATTCTTCATCTGGGTAGCACCCTTTGATTATCCTCCTGAGCTTTCAGCCTTTTAAGGGTGAGAGTGGGCTGGTTATACTCTGCGCTGAAAAAGTTCAACACTCCCCTGACATGTCCTGCATTTATGTTGATACTGGTAAGGTTGGCTAGGGCTGTCCTAAATACGACAACATTGTCGTATTTAGGACAGGTAGTCTTGAGATTTATCACACTCGTAAACCTAAACAGTCAGATTTAGCCGTTAGGTATAAGGAAAATAGGCCGCCATAGCCATTGTAGTAGAAAAAAGCGCCTTTTAGTTTCTGTTGAAACCAAAAACGCTACCCTGACCGTTGTTTTTTTATAGGGACTGATTCATTTCAGGACCGGATTACGTTAAGTTCGGAAAAAAGCACGAAACCATCGCTTCGTATTGATCCTGCGATGATAGGCAAGTATCTAGGTAGAAATCAAATAGCGATCTTAAAAAATGTTCACAATACAAAAATTTACCCTGTTCTGTTGGGATCGCGTTGAGTCCGTCCTTTTAACGCTATTAATGAAAATAATAAACGGCAATACCATTGTACCCGTCATTTTCAATGACATGTCTCATATGCATTTCAATGTTCGATATCCATCCGTCCAAAAAAACGGCGTTAGGCATCCAAGTATTTAGGTTGTCGGCAAACCAGCGCATTTCAAGCCCCATTCTAAGTATCTCTGGCCCAATTCCTGCAATGGGTACAGAATCCATAGCCTGCGTCGCCATTAGGCTGTATATGTCCAGAATTTCCGGTCCGAATAATACGCTCTGCCAATCAATGAGCATGACGTCACTGTTGGCGCGGATAAGTATATTATCGCATTTCAAATCACCATGCAGCAAAACGCACCTGCCGCCGACCGTTCTGAGTACCTCGGGATGGTTAAACGCTTCTTTTATACGGAGAATGGCGGAATCATCAGTCATTTTCAGCTTCCCCTCCGCGTGTAGCGCGTTTAACAGTTCCACTGTTGAATTGGCAAAAAAAACATAACCTTTTTCGGACAAATCATATCTGTAAGGCTCTATATTACCAAGCGCAGCAGTAATTCCGCGAACTTTCAACCCAAGGCTAAGTAAATCCTCTCTATCTAATGCGGAAGGATGTCTACCGTCGATATCTTCAAATAACATCCAGTGGTCATCGCCATAAGAATGGTTGTAATATATTGCGGGAATATGCTTCGAATGTGCCTTTCGGTAGAAAGCCGGCTCAACGGGCAATCCACGCTGTGATTTATAGATACGACTTGTCCCATCCTGAAGTATAACGCGCTCAACAAAACTTAAGGGCCATTCACGCAGCGTTTTGCGTTCGCATATACCCGCACCGGCGATTGTTTCAAGCTCCTCGTCGTCGTGCAACCAAAGATCAAAAACGGGATGCTTCTTCATATTCACTTTACCCCTTATTGTTAGTTCAAGGCTTCGAATTTTAGTGAATTGCTATGTATTATACACTTTGATTTTATTAACCGCTCAATTTCGCTTCTTATCCTTTTTATCATATCTATTCTCGATTTAGCTTGCAAGCCTCACATAAGAATTGTGTCAAAACAAGATCGATGAACCTTTTAATTTTCCACATACCTTTTAGTTACTCGCCTTAACTCCATCAGTGGGGGTGCATTTGATAGTTGGACGAGGTCTTACCTCACAGGTAATGACATAGCTGCCCTAACAGAAAAGGTCTTCCGAAGCCACGCTCATGACCTCGGGAGCCCTTGATTTCACGCTATTTTGCCCATATACGAAACGAAAGCCAATCCTGACGGACTGGCCCTCATTGTATCAATCTCGCTTGATAGATTTGGTGGAGGTGAAGGGATTCGAACCCTTGACCCCCGCGTTACGAACGCGATGCTCTCCTGGTCCGTGCTTAAAGCCCCCCCCCAAAAATACAAGATTGTACTAATCTATTCTATCCCATAAAAAGTTGCGT
>DATMXV010000232.1:0-12749 GCA_035561335.1 Desulfitobacteriaceae bacterium | reverse complement strand
ATTTAGATTTTAACTCATAGCGAATGTAAGGAGACAATATGGATAAATTAGTTTTCGTTACCGGTCATAAAAATCCTGATACAGATTCCGTCTGTTCTGTTATTGCCTATGCAGAACTAAAAAAAAAGCTTGGTGTTTTGGCAATCCCCACAAGATTAGGTGATATAAACCGGGAAACGGAATTTGTCCTGAATCATTTCGGAGTTGAAATACCCGACTTGCTTGATACAGTCAAAAGACAGGTTTCAGATTTGAACATTGATCAGGCTTTCCCTGTATCACCAAATATTTCGATCAAAACTGCCTGGCACCTGATGAAAAAAAATAATATCCAAACCATTCCGGTTGTAGACGACCAGGAACGTCTTTTAGGGATTGTCACCTTGTCGGATATTACGAATAAATATATGGACGCCTTGGACAACTTCACTATTGCCTCAACAAAAACTACTTTGCGCAATATCGTGGAAACACTGAACGCCAAGCTGATTTATGGTTCGCAAGAATCTTTCAGGACCAGCGGCAAGGTTGTGATTGCCGCTGCCAGTCCGGAGGACCTGCCGGCTTTTATTGAAGAAGGGGATATAGTAATCACAGGAACCCGCCTGGACAACCAATTGAAAGCCCTGGAATGCGGCGCCAATTGTTTGATCCTGACCTGTGGCGGTAATCCGAACCAAGAATTGATTGCTGAAGCAAGTCAAAGAAAAGTCGTTCTGATGACAACTCCAATTGATACATTCACTACTGCCCGTCTGATTAACCAAAGTATTTCCGTAGATACAATTATGTCCAACAAAACCCTCATAAAGTTCAATATTGATGATTTTATTGACGATATTCGAGACAAAATGCTCAAAACGAGATATAGAAACTACCCCGTTGTTGATGACAATAATCAAATAAAAGGGTTTATTTCCAGGTACCACTTGATTTCACAGAGAAAAAAGACCGTTATCTTACTGGACCACAACGAAAAATCGCAAACCGTAAATGGCATTGAAGAAGCAGAAATCCTGGAGATTATTGATCACCACCGGCTGGGCGATATTCAGACAGCCAGTCCTATTTTCATCCGCAATGAACCCTTAGGGAGTACTTCTACCATTGTGGCTAATATGTATTTCGAGATGGGCATCCGTCCCTCAAAATCTATTGCCGGGATTCTTTGCTCGGCAATTCTGTCCGATACAATTAAATTCAGATCCCCAACCAGTACTTATACGGATAAAATTACTGCCGAAAGGCTGGCGGAAATTGCCGGGATTACTGAGATTGATGAATTTGCCAATCTTATGTTTACCGAGGGATCTTCAATTCAGGGAAAAACACTGAAGGAGATCTTTTACCAGGATTATAAAGATTATTCCTTTGGTAAATTCAAAATCGGTATCAGCCAGGTTTTTACCAAGGATAAGGAAAAGGTCGCAGAACTGAAAGAATCTCTGATTAACTTCATGAAACAACTATGTACCGAAAAAGGTTATCACCTGTTAATGCTGTTTGTAACAGACATTATGAACCAGGCCTCAGAGCTTTTGTTTGCCGGAGAAGCAAAGGAATTAATCTCCCTGGCCTTTAATGTTGATATTGGTGAATACAGCGTGAACCTGCCCGGTGTAGTATCAAGGAAGAAACAGGTCATTCCCTTTATTTCCTCAGCCGTGGATAAACTATAAAACAAATTAAAGAAGACTCAGTTTTAACCAAGCCTTCAGGTAAAAGTATAACCTTAATTGCACTTATGCCGACCTAAAATTAAGGTAATTTATTTTCCCTATTACCTATCAATTGATTCAAAGTCAGACCAAGCGCCGTCGCAATTGATACCAGGGCAGATATCGAAGGCCGGTTCCTTCCCGTTTCAATATTACTCAGCCGCGGGCAACGAATCCCTGCCATGTTAGCTAAATCCTTTTGACGTAAGCCTTGGCGCTTTCTTAAAAACGCTATTCGTTTACCAATATGGGTACTTATTAACAGCATCTTCATCATCCCTTTTATAGACTTTTTTTTGGATACTCCAATACTGCCTGTTTTTTTGTAATAAAAAACAGGCATCTGAATCATAGATGCCTGTCAGCGCTCATCTATGTTTCGGCAGTCTGGCAATCCTAACAAAATTGCTTTAGATCCATGACTTTGCGGCCCAACCTTTCGGATGGTGTGCTATTATCGACAAATCCATATTTAATTTAATAATCTCTTTACCTATAATTAATATATGTTTTCGGAGCATTTTCAACAAGTCTCATTTAGGGGCCCAATGTTCCTATTTTTTTATGACTTAAGAACTAAAAAGGCTTCCCGGCAGATATCTTCCTTATAACATATCGGCTATTTTAACAAATTTATAGCCTTGTGATCTCAAACCGGTAATAATCTCCGGCAGGGCATGAACTGTTTTATAACCACCCACATGCATTAAAATGATACCATTATCTGAAGCATTGTTTATAATCCTGTTGACCAGATAATCTTTCGTAATTTTTTCTCCATTCAGTTCTTCCGCCCAGTCATGACTGTCCACAGTCCAGAGGATTGTATAAGGATAGCCTTCTTCCTGTAATATCCTTAACATCCTGTTATCATATTCCCCAAATGGCGGCCGGAATAAGTGTGGCTGATAGCCGGTCGTTTCTTTTATTATGTCAGTTGTTCTGCGAAGCTCGGATCTGATATCCGGATCTGTCATTGTAGTCATATGACCATGGGTCAGGGAATGGTTTTCCAGGCTGTGCCCCCTTGTGACGATTTCTGAGGCAAGATCCGGATGTTCCTGCACCCAATATCCTCTGACAAAAAACGTTGCTTTCACACTGTACAGATCAAGCAGATTTAAAATCGAGCCTGTATCTTCATAAAGCCAGCCTGCATCAAAGGTCAAGGCAATTTGTTTCGATGTGTGCTTGACTATGCCGGCTGTAATTACCCTTGATGAACCTGCATTTTGATTAGTCCCGGGGGTGTTGGATTCTTGCCCGGTTTGTGCTTGTGGAACCGGTTCAGGCTCTGCGACGGGTTCCTGGGATTCAGCCTGATCAGATGGCTGAGATTGTTCGTCTTGCTGTGCTCCCGGCGGTTCCGCCTGGGTTTGTTCATTCTGGAAAAGTCCTGCCAAACTAAAGCCGCCGGTAAGCCCCTTTCCGGTTTCTGTATATAATAAGCTTCCTGTTATTACTGCGAAAAACAACAATAAGATTGAAAATACCAACAAGCTTTTTTTGTTTTTGTTTCTTTTTCTTCTTTTAGTCATATCCTCATCTTCTCCTCAAAAGTGCGGCTATTTGCTTATATCCGGCATTGTTTTAGTTTGTTTAAGTTTATTTTAGCACTTCTAGCCCTTTTTTACCTATCATTTTACTCCAAACTACCCATCAGGTGACAGCAACCTTTCAAAGAAGATATCTATCTGAATAAAGACTGACAGATAAAGAAAAAACACATCTTTATCTCCAAAAAGATTGGAGCGTTTTTTCAAGAATTGTGCAATCCTTTATGTTCCGGCCTGAATGCCAATGCTTTGGAAACAGGTTTAAATAATTCTTGTGGCCATATCTTCGGTCAATCAGCAATACCGCGCCTCTATCGCTTTCACAGCGAATAACCCTGCCTGCGGCTTGTAAAACCTTGTTCATTCCAGGATACATGTAGGCATATTCATATCCCATGCCGTTTTTCCTGTTGAAATAATCTTTGATAATATCTTGCTGAATACTCAGTTGGGGCAGCCCGACACTCACAATAACCGTACCAATCAGCCTGCTGCCTTTCAGGTCTATCCCTTCGGAATATATTCCGCCGAGTACGCAAAACGCAACATAAGTTACTTCAGGATTTTCACAGAAACAGGCTAAAAAGTTTTCCCTCTCTTCTTCTGACAGAGAGGCTTCCTGCATTACTGCGGTTATATCGGGATAGGCCGTTATAAATTCCTTAAAAACATCATTCATATATTTATAAGATGGAAAATATACAATGTAATTTCCCGTTTTGCCGGAAACAAAAGAACCAATAAGCCGGATTACCTGCTCTCTGCTTTGTTCCCGGTCTTTATATTTTGTCGAGACTTTATCAGCAGTCATCAGGCAGAGATTCCGGTTGTCAAACGGAGATTCAAGAGACAGGATCGCGTCCGCTTCTTCCCCGCCAAGTATCTCGCGAAAATATTCAAGCGGGGACAGTGTGGCCGAAAACATAATCGCCGAACCGCCGCGCTTCAAGGCCTCTCCCAACAGAAACGAAGGGTCCAGGCAAAATAACTTTACTATCAAATCTTTCCCCTGCACTTCAGCAAAGGTCACATATCTTTCATCATAAAAATCAGCTATCATTATAAAACCCAAAACATTAAAATAAAGCTGAAGAAAATCATTAGCTTCACTTAACTCCCTGTTTTCCTTAAGCATTAATTCACAGACAGCTGTGTATTTATTGATTTGGGCCAGGAAATCCTTAGGCTTTTCCAGTGTAACAAGAAATCCCTGCTCACTGCACTGATTGCCCAATTCAATCAAATATTTGTTAATACTGCCCAGGATCTTATCCAGGGCCTTATTTTTGCCTTTATACTCTTTGGTTATTTTATAAAAATCTGTTTTAGTAAGCTGTGCTGAAAACATTTCCCTCGACCTGCCGACCAGATTATGTGCTTCATCAATCAAGAAAACATAATCCCCTCTGCTATTATCTGCAAAAAAACGTCTGAGATGGGCCCTGGGATCAAAGACATAGTTATAATCACAAATCAGGCAGTCCGCCAAAAGAGAAATATCCAGGGAGAGTTCAAAGGGACAAACCATATGCTTTTGGGCATATTCTTCAATCACATTTCTTGTAAGATCATCACATTCTGCTATGGCATCTAAAATTGCATCATTGACACGGTCATAATGTCCTTTGGCATATTCACAATACCCGGGATGGCATGAGGGTTTTTCACAAAAGCAGATCTTTTCCTTTGCTGTAAGCGTCAGGGTCTTCATTTTAAGGCCGGTCCGGCGCATTTTCGCAAAGGCTTCCTCGGCGACCCGGCGGGTAACAGTCTTTGCGGTAAGATAGAATATTTTAGAGGTTTTTCCCTCACCCATGGCTTTAACGGCGGGAAATAGCACTGATATGGTTTTCCCTGTGCCTGTGGGCGCCTGGGCAAAAAGCTTTTTTCCGCCGGCTATCGTCCTATATGTATATACTGCAAGCTCTCTCTGCCCTTTGCGGTACGCCGGAAAAGGAAATTCAAGCATTTTGATTGAATAGTTCCTTATCTTTTCCCACTCAATTGAAAAGCCTGCCCAGACCGAATACTTCTCAATAAGCAGGCTTATAAATTCTTTAAGTTCAGCGATTTTAAAAGTACTGTTAAATTTCTTTGATTGATACGTTTCCAGGTTAAAATACGTAAGTTGAACCGCAATTTCCGGCAGATCATTCTGAACGGCAAAAATATAGGCATAACATTTTGCCTGCGCCCAATGAGTAAGATTAAAGTCTTCATTAATATAATCCAAAGGCAGGGCCGTCGTTTTTATTTCGTCAATCGTATATCTGCCGTCGTAAAGAAAAATACCGTCAGCACGTCCTTCAAGAATATAATCTATAGCATTATAATGATACCCTTCAGAAAGCAAAACTTCGCTGCGGTAATCCTCATAAAGCTCGCGGTTGTTCTTCTGCAAACTACGGTGTGCCTTAGCCCCTTCAGCCATTCTGTCCTTGGAAACATATCTGCTGTCTATGTCTCCAGAACGCATTATTAATTCAACCAACTGCCTTACCGGAAGCTTTATCATTGTCTCCGTCTCCCAACAAAATTAACAAAATTATATCTATCCATTTTTAACAACCCTTTGACAACTATCTTTCAAAGGATTCCGGAGCGACTCGAGAATACCAAGAACTGTTTCAGCATTATCTGCAAAAACGGCCCCTTGTTCCTTAAGCAGTTCCAGAAGAGCGGATGCCTTCCCCCCGGTAAAATCCCTCTCTGCAGCTGGTTCTCCAATAACAATCCCGGGAATCCCCTGGGCCATAGCTTCCGACATGGCTTTCAGGTTGCGCAGGTTTCCTTCCCCAAAGGAAATAGGCGGCAAAACAATCCACTTTGACTCATGCATAAGTTTTAGATGTTCTTCGTATATCTGATCGCTGATACCTGAAAATGGAGGGTTCTCAATAACCGGTATATCGAAAAAACCGGCGAAATGGTAACCGCTGTCTTCCCTGCTTACAGGCCCCAGAGACAAGGAATAGCCCTTTTCCCATAGTGCTTCTATAACCGGCAAAGCCTCTTGTCCCCCACCTATTACATGGACTCTTTTTTCTTCGTCCCTGACCTTTTTTTGCCTTGGGCTCATACTGTCTTTGCCAACGCTGACTTGCAGGCGTCCATGAAGAGGGTGACGGAAAATGGAAGCCTTTACCCCATAAGAAGCCAAAATATTTTTTTCCGTCAAAACTTCGTCTGCACTGCCAATGGCGAGCACTTTCCCTCCGGCCAAGAGTATAAACTGCCGGAAAAATAAAGTAGCCAAGTTCAAATCGTGAATTGCCGCTATTACAGTAACCTTTTTCTCCTGGTTAAGTCTTAACACTATGTCCAGCAATTCCCACTGGTAGCCAATATCCAAATTAGCCGTGGGTTCATCCAGCAAAAGAAGCTTTGGTTCCTGGCAAAGAGCCCTGGCAAAAACCATGCGCTGCCTTTCCCCGCCGCTTAGAGTTGCTGCTGAGCGGTACCTTAACGGCAATATCCCGGTAATTTCCATAGCAGAAAGAACAATCGCCTCATGATCGGTTTTCTTTTTGCCGAAACCTTTATCATGAGGAAATCTGCCCATCCGGATAACTTCTTCCACAGTAAAATCAAAATCAACACCCGTATCCTGAGGAACCACTGCCAGTTGGCGGGCAATTTCCCCCGCACTCAGGCTGCCGGCTTCCCGGCCGTTAAAAAAAACGGTTCCCCGGCTGGGTTCCAAAGACCTGCTGATACAGCGCATAAGGGTGGATTTTCCAGCGCCGTTTGGTCCCAGAAGCGCCACCATTTCCCCTCCCGGCATTTCGAAATTAATACCATCCAGGATCGGTACAGAATCATATTCAATGCTCAGTCCCTGAACCTTTAAGTTTAAACTCATCTTGTACCTCCTAACCGGCGGTATTAAAATAGCGCAGTTTTTTCCTTTTCTTTAAAAGATAAATAAACATAGGAGCACCGACCATAGATGTGATGATCCCCACCGGAAGTTCTGCAGGAGCAATAATATTACGGGCCAACGTATCGGCAGCAATTAACAGTGCTGCCCCAAGCAGGGCTGAGGCCGGTAATAATGTCCGGTGGTCGGGACCTGCAGCCATTCGGATGAGGTGAGGAACAACCAAACCGACAAAGCCAATAATCCCGGAGGTAGATACGGCGGCTGCCACCAGAAGTGAAGCTGCTGCCAGTAATATCTTCTTAACCCTTTCAGTGTTGACACCTAAATGCCGGGCTGTTTCTTCACCTAAGAGCAAAACATTTAACTCTTTAGCATAATAGTATATACAGCAAAAACCGACGAAAGCATAGGGCAGCATAGCTGTTACCCTGGACCAGTCAGCTCCGCTGACACCACCCATCATCCAAAAAACAACCTGGTGCAAATTATCTCCGGCAAAATAAGTAAACAGGGATACGAGAGCCGAAAGAAAAGCGCTGACAGCGATTCCTGCCAGAAGCAAGGTCATTACCGGCACGACTTTCCCGACCCGGGACATATAGTAAACCAAAGCAATCGTTGATATTCCGCCGATAAAAGCAAAAAGGGGAACTGCTGTGAACCCGGCAAATAAAAAAGTACCGCCGGTCAGCATTGCTGTTACTGCTCCCAGGGCAGCACCGGAAGAAACGCCTAAAACATACGGATCAGCCATTGGGTTCCTGAAAAGGCCCTGATAAACCGCGCCGGCCACAGATAAGGAAGCCCCGACAATGGCTGCCTGGATAATTCGGGGCAGCCGCAGCTGCAAAATAATGCCCCTCTGAACCTCTGTTATATCTGCTCCCCCGAATAAGCCGCCGAGACCGGTAATAGGCCCAAACAAAACAGCCAGAGCCGACTTCAGGGGGATTGAAGCGGCCCCCAGAACAACTGCCGCCGCTATTGTCACAAATAATATGAGAACTAAGGATAAGAACAGGGTTCCTCTTCTTATCCTTGCAACTTTTTTCTGTTTCGGCTTTTTAAGTGGCATAATCCTTTACAGCTCCTATCACCCGTTACCCTTTGCAAACTTATCCGGGTAAAAAACAGGAGCTAAATTTTCCACAGCTTCAATTAAACGTGGTCCAGGCCTTGATATTGTATCGGCATTGACGCTGAAAATCTGATCTTCTTTCACAGCCGTGATTTTATTCCACATTGGTCTGGCGGCTATTTCCTGCGGATTAAATGCTTCAGAACCATGACTTCCGGGACAAAGTATGAACTGAGGATCTCTTTCAATCAGGACCTCCTGACTGATTTTGGGATATCTTTCAGCCACGTCGGCAAAGATATTTTTCCCTCCGGCAAGAGAAATAACTTCGTTGATGATAGAAGTTGAGCCTGCACTCATCAGAGGATCAGAAGATACCTCATAATAGACTCTGACCCTGTCCTGCTCCGGTATGGAGCCCACCTGGGATTCTATTGTTGTCAATCTGTTTTTCATTTCGGTTATAAGGGCATCCGCTTTCCGGCTTGCCCCTGCAGCTTTTCCCACCATTGACATGGCTTCAAAGACCTGGTCCATTGACTCGGGAACAAGAACCAAAGCAGGGATGTTCATTTCTTCCAGCTTCTTGACCTGTTCTTCGTGCTGATCACCGGCTAAAACCAAATCCGGTTGCATAGCCAGTACAGTCTCCATATTAGGCGTGGAAAATCCGCCCACTTTGGCTATTTTTAAGGCTTCTTCAGGATAGTTGCAATAATCGGTAACCCCAACCATTTTATCCCCCAGACCAAGGGCAAAAGCGATTTCTGTGTTGCTGGGTGAAAGCGAAACAATCCTTTGCGGAGCAGATTTGACACTGACTTCTCTTTTCATCTGATCTGTAACAACGGCAAAATTTTCACCTTCAGATTTATTTGCCGCCCCACAGCCTGCGGAAAAAATCAGGGCAACCAGCATAACCAAACATAATTTGAAAGTTTTTCCCATTTATCTCTTCTCCCTTTAATCTTTAGTTTTTTCTCTTACGGATAAAAGTATTTTCCCTCATCGTGTCATCGCAGGAGATATAAAAAAGCCCTTTTCAAGCGTAAGGGCTATAATCATCATCCTGTTATAGAAACAACATCTGACAAACCGAGTATGGGTCACCTTTTGTAAGTTAATTATTGATATAATAACATATGTTCTTTAATTTGCCTAGCATTAGCTTTGCCAACACTCTGCCTGCTACTCAACTAACCTGACAAAGTCAGCAAAATGCATAGAGTAAATTCGCATCTAAATAATAAATGGAATAAAATAAGCCCATGGAACTGGTATTAGTACCAGCCTTGTGGGCTTTTTAAAATCCGGATCTCTTACTTTGGTATAAGTATTCCACCAAAGTAATAACATCTTAGGAATTCTACCTAATCAATCTATATATATGGTTAATCTAATCTATGGGCCTCTGAATCAATATACCGATTATTTCATACACTGAAAGGCCTTTTTGCAAAGCAAACGTTCCTGTTTGAAATTTATTGGAAGCATTCAGCCTGCCTGCAGCATCTATAAATGCTTGTTTATCGGTTATAATCCCCTGTTGTTCCAGTAAATATGAAATTGAAGATGCACTGGAACCAAATGGTACGGTAAAACGGATTTCCTGAGAAGGCGCTGCAGAAGCAGTATTAACGGCATTTGTATCTGTTGCCGCTTTATTGCCGCTTGCCCTGTTATCGTTGCTGTTTACTTCTGATTCTGTTGTTTGCTCCTGGGAAGATAAATTTTGTCCGGCGGTTTCCCGGCTATTAGCTGTTACAACTCCCAATCCGCTCAATTGCAAAGCGAATATGATTAAAGCACATATAACCAAGCCTGAACCTAGTCCCAGAATATAATCACGGGTTATCTTCATATTCATTCTCCTTTGAATAAAGCATAAGCATTAGTCTGACAGAATTCTGACTGATTTTCAGTTTTTTGGCAATCTCTTTATTTGAATAGCCCTCTTCAGATAATTCTATTACTTTTTCATATTTTCCAGGGGCATTCCGTCCCCTTTGATTAATATTTATCACCTTATCTTTTGGCAATATTTCCTTAACATTATAGATCCTGTAAATCGTCTTTAAAGAGTTTTTGATAGGTTCGGGTATCCTCCAGCCCCAGATCAGAACCCCTATCCCCACACACAATAAAACAATCGGTAAAATAGTCAATTTTACCCCTCCTGTAGCTGCAGGTTTTCCTTGTATTTATTCTCATTCCATATAGAAATATCCTTTATTATTTTTATAAAAAGTTCCAGAAAAATAACCCCACCTGATTTAGATGAGGTTATTTTATCACAGGTCCTGCGCTGCAGAAATTGCAATGAGTTACAACTCAAAACTATTAAGATTATCAATGAAGCAGTCGGCTATCTGCTTAATTTCTTCATGGTCATTTGCAAAGGCAGTCTCATATACGCCCACGGTATAGAAGCCTGCTGATTTTGCCGTTACGATTGCATGAAGCGCATCCTCAAAGACCACAACCTCATCAATCGCCAAACCCAGCTTTTCCGCGGCATTGAGAAAAATATCAGGGTTTTGCTTACCGTTGCCCACTTCCCTGGAAGTAATAATAAAATCAAAATATTCGTCAATTTCGAGCCTTTTTAAAGCATGTTCGACTAAATGTTTGTCAGTTGCAGTGGCAACGCACATCTTTAAATGTTTATTATTTTCTAAAAAATCAAGCACACCTTCCTTGGCATTGAAATGAAATTTATATTTTTCCTCAATCATCAGGTTGATTTCTTCAACAATCTGTTCAGGCGGCAAATTGATATTTATATTTTCAATAAAATATTCCGCCGCTTCCAAAAGGGTCTTCGGCTTTAATATTTCTTTCAAGTTTAGCGGGATGTTCTGAACGCCCTTGCCGCTCAGATATTCTTCAGCAAGATTATCCCAAACGGTCATTGAATCAAGCAGGGTACCGTCCAAGTCAAAAATAAAGCCTTTTTTATTGACTCCAACCATTTCCTTTGCCCGGGCCAGTAATTCCCTTGTTGCCGCACCTACGTCAGGCTTGGCAAAAATCGCCGATACAACCGCGACCCCGTCAATCCCGGTACCTTTAAGCTCCATAATATTTTTTTCGTTTATCCCACCGATTGCCACGACCGGAATACTAACTGCGTCACAAATGGCTCTAAGTGTTTCGAAGGCAACATCTTCGGCATCGTTTTTAGTGGAGGTGGAAAATACTGCGCCAACGCCAAGATAATCTGCACCATGCTCTATGGCAAGCAAGGCCTGTTCGACTGTCCGGACCGAGACGCCAAGGATTTTATCCTCTCCGATAAGCGCACGCACATTCCTGGCGTTCATATCACTTTGCCCGACATGCACACCATCGGCGTCTAAAGCAAGGGCAACCTCAATATTATCATTTATGATAAACGGGATCTTGTTTTCACCTGTGATCTCCTTGATTTTTTTTCCTACCCTGACAAACTCGTTGAAGCTAAGTTCCTTTTCCCGAAGCTGAATGAGGCTTGCCCCCGCTTGGATGATTTCTTCAACCTGAGCCTCAAGAAGATTTTCGCCCAGCCAGCTTCTGTCTGTCACAACATACAACAGCAGTGAGTTTTTATCTACTTTCAATTTTTGCACCGTCCTTTAAAGTTTGAATATCCAAGTTGCTTATATTGTCAATCAGCAATACTCTGTAAGTACCGGTACCGCCGTTAAGCTCGCAAAGTTTTTCATAGGCTTTTTCACCGCAAAGTCCCATGGCCACAAAGGCGGAAGCGGCAGCGTCTAAAATATTATCAGGATTTGCCCCGATATAACTACCGACAACCGCAGTAAGCATACAGCCTGTGCCTGTTATCCGACTCATCAACGGATGGCCGTTTTTTATAATATACGATCTTTCACTGTCGGTAACAATATCGCTAGCTCCGGAAATTGCAATAACCGTATCCGTTGTTTTAGAAATAGCTTTTGCCAAAGTAATAACACTGTCTATATTCTCAGCCGATAGCGCATCGGTGACAGAAGCATCAACACCCTGCGTATTGCTGCTTCCGCCGGCTAAAAATTTAATCTCGGAAATGTTTCCTCTGATAACCGCAAACTTCACTTCCTTTAAAAGCATCATGGCTGTTTCATTGCGAAGTTGTGACGCACCTACACCAACAGGATCAAATACAACCGGATGTCCAAGTTCATTTGCCTTTTTCCCTGCCGCTACCATTGACTTGATTGTTCTTTCATTAAGCGTACCAATATTGATAACGAGTGAAGAACAGATTGAGGTAATATCACAAACTTCATTTATATCGTCCGCCATAATGGGTGAGCCTCCGCTTGCCAGGATAACATTGGCACAGTCGTTTACTGTTACATAGTTTGTGATGGAATGAACAAGCGGAGCCTTTGCCTTTACATTTTCAATGATTTTGCTAAACATTATTTTTTACCACCCTTGTTAAATAACTATATCTATAATAACATAAAGCGAAATTACAATACATCCACGGTATGTCGAATCCAAGAAACGGGCCAAATGATAAC
>DATMXV010000231.1:0-5902 GCA_035561335.1 Desulfitobacteriaceae bacterium | reverse complement strand
GTGGAACAAACACCGTCGTGTAGCTCAGACTCCCGTCTGATAAACTAAGAGCAAGAGAGATGATTTAAATCATACTACAACCTATGAATATAATGCAGCCAACCAACCAAGGAAAAAGATTGACCATGGCGGCCGGACGGGTATTTTATGATAAACTGGACCGTTTAACTGCCATTAAATTTAAATCATTAACAAGAGGGATACTTCTCAGGAAGTCCCTCCTTTTTTTTATGCGAAATAAATTTTTACCCGTCCTCAGAGGCCCTCGCGGTGGTTTTTCTTTGAGACAATAAACTGTCCTGCAGTAAATTGTAACAATAGTTAGGATTATCAGTTGATTCCGGAGATTATATCATTTGATGATTTCAAATGGTTATAAAACTTTTATCCGAGATGTCTAAAACCGGAGTTCGGGACATACTTTGTTAGCAGAGGGGGACGAGTAGTGTGTCAACGCATTATACGCTATCTCTAAAAAAAAAATCAATTGAGCTGTCGCCGCCGGAATTGCCAAATACAGGTAAACAAGAGTGGCTGGCTTTAACTAAATGGCTTAGCGGTAATTTGCAGGAAATATTAAATAGAGTTGATGCAGTTCCCCCGGATCTTGAAGAAATCCGACTTCGTATTGGACAACCCTTATTGCTGAAGGCTTCTGAACAAGACATTTTTTTAGACAGCTGCGGGCAGCGGACAAGTCAGGCTAAGGCTTATCGCATCAGGCAAAGTGATATTACCGAGACCCTGGAGAGAATGACAAACAGTTCAATCTATGCTGTCAATGAAAAGCTCAAACAAGGTTTTCTGATACTTCCGGGCGGGCACAGGGTTGGGGTGGCGGGTCAGGTGATAATGCAGGGAGATGAACTGCAAACAATTAAAAATATCTCAGCTGTTAATTTTCGTCTGGCAAAAGCTATCAAAGGAAGGGCAATCGAAGTTCTGCCTTTTTTGCTGGAAGCCGGCTCGCTTAAGCATACTCTTATTATTTCAGCCCCCAGAGCCGGTAAAACAACCTTTCTGCGTGATTTGATCTGCCTGTTAAGTAAAGGTGTTCCTAAACTGGGTTTGAAAGGCCTGACTGTTGGAGTTGTTGATGAACGGGGAGAATTAGCCGGGATGTGGCAGGGAATACCTTCGTTTGATTTAGGTCCCAGGACCGATGTGTTGGACAGTTGTTCCAAAGCCAAGGGAATAGGGATGCTGGTAAGGGCGATGGCGCCGGATGTAATTGCGGTTGATGAATTGGGGCATTCAGAGGATGTACTGGCAGTAGCTGACGCCTTGCGCACTGGGGTTAAGATTCTGGGCACCGCCCATGCGGAATCACTGGAAGAAGCCTGTAAACGGCCGACATTAAAGGAGCTTCTGCAACAGCAATTTATTGAACGGATAGTTGTCTTAAGCAGAAAAAGGGGTCCAGGAACAGTTGAGGGGGTTTTCAGGCCTGATAACGGCTGTATTTTTAAGACATCAGACCTTAGGCCGGAATTGCTAAATAACAGTTGATGGAGGAAAAAATGCAAATTTTGGGTTGTATTGGCCTGATCGCCGGCTGCGGGATCGTTGGCTTATGGCAAGCCAGCAGGATCCGGCGCCGTCCCCGGGAATTACGGGAATTTTTAATGCTGCTTGTGCTTCTGGATACTGAGATCCACTGGGGTTTAACCCCGCTTCCGGAAGCTTTTTTAAACTTAAAGGAACGCAGCAGCTTTCCCTGGCAGCTGTTTTTATCCGAGCTCCGGGACAGGGTACAAGCAGGGGAATCAGCCGGTCAGGCCTGGGAAAATACAATCAAAAATCAACAGAAAAAATTTTGTTTGAAAAAGGAAGATTGGCAGGTTATCGGCGATGTCGGCAAAGGACTTGGCCGCTCTGACCAGGCGCAGCAGCATAAGCAGCTTGAACTGGTCCGCCGGCAACTGGTCACTGTTAAAGAGCAAGCTGTAATTTGGGCTGAAAAACAGGCTAAAATGTGGTCTTATCTAGGTTTTATCGCAGGAATTGCCGGAGTGATTTTTTTAATCTAAGTGCAGGGAGGATAACCTTATGAGTTTTAATCTTGTACTTACCGTAGCTGGAATAGGTATTCTTGTAGGAATTTTAGCAATGCTGCTAAATGAATCCGGCAGGAAGGAAATGGCCCAGGCAGTTACCATTGCCGGGGTAGTTGTTGTTCTGTACATTGTTGTGCAATCCATGGCCCAATTATTCACTTTGGTAAAGAGTGTGTTCCAGTTATATTGAGGGGGCTAAAACATGGAAATATGGCAGATTGTCGGTTTAGCCCTCATTGTTACTGTTACAGGGGTATTACTCCGCCAGTTCCGTCCCGAAATTGCTCTGCAATTGACTATTTTAGCTGCGGTTATGATCTTCCTGCTTATCCTGGGCAAGGTCAAGATTATTATCGAACTGCTGCAAAACCTGGCAGATAAAGCTAATGTCAATTCCTACTATCTGCTGATTGTTTTAAAGATTGTGGGTATTTCTTATCTGGCTGAATTCGGCGCTCAAATTTGCCGGGATGCGGGAGAAGGCGCTTTAGCGACTAAAGTTGAGATGGCGGCCAAAGTAAGTGTCCTGGTTTTAGCAATCCCGATTATTGCCGCAATTATGGAGTCGCTTATCCGGCTCATGCCATGAGGTGTAATGATTATGCGTGTGCTTATTTCCCGGTTCTTCTTTGTTTTCCTGCTTTTACTGGCTGCTCCGCTTCCTGTCTTCGCTGAAGATCCTGCAGTCTTACCGGTTGCCCGGAATGAAGGAACAGAAATTACAAATGAAGATGCCGATCTGACAACGCAAATTGATCTTAGCGAAATACACAGTTTTTTGGATAAGCTTGATGCCGATGTGCAAAATTCATTACCCGGATTTTCCTTAAGTAAGATGTTTGAAGAATTAAAACAAGGAAATGTGAGTTTTCAAGCTGACCAATTGGGCAAGGCAATCCTGGCGTTTCTGGGAAAAGAGGTTCTCAGCAGCGCCCCTTTAATCGGTAAACTCTTGATTTTGGCAGTACTTTGTGCTTTTTTGCAGCAATTGCAAACGGTTTTTGAGGGTGAAGTCGGGCGCATGTCCCAACTCCTGGTCTATCTGGTTTTAATGGGAATCGCCCTTGCTTCCTTTAAGGTTGCGATTGATATAAGTAAGAACGCTGTTGACCAGATGGTTGGTTTGATGCAAGTGATGTTCCCGGTTCTGCTGACTTTGTTATTGGCGATGGGCAACTTCACAACTGCCGCTTTATTTAAGCCTTTAGTCATGGGAAGTTTAACATTTTTAGCGACTCTGCTGAAAACAGTTGTTTTGCCATTGTTTTTTCTGGGGGCGGTTTTAAGGCTCTTTAATCATATCACTGAGCAATTTAAGCTAAGTAAACTGGCCGGGTTACTGGAATTCGCCGGAAAAATCAGCCTGGGGTTCGTTTTAACTTTGTTCATCGGGGTAATGACAGTTCAGGGAGTAACAGGCGGGATAGCGGATGGGGTCGTTTTACGGGCAGCCAAGTACTCTGCCGATATGATTCCTGTAGTAGGTAAGTTTTTCAAGGATGCTGTAGAATTAGTTGTTACTTCAGGTCTTTTGCTGAGGAATGCCTTGGGATTGATTGCCATATTGGCTATCGTAATAATTTGCCTGGGGCCTTTGATTAAGATCCTGGCAATGATTCTGACTTTCCGTATTTCCGCCGCCTTGGTGGAGCCGCTTGGCGAAAAGGCTTTGGCCGACAGTCTCCAGGATATGGCCACCAGCCTGTTCTATATTTTGGTGGCTGTGGCTTCAATTACTATTATGTTTTTCATGACAGTAGCAATTGTTGTCGGCACTGGTAATATTTCGATCATGTTGCGCTGAAGGAGATGTTTTAATGCAGACTTTACAAACATTGGTGAGAAACCTGGCGGTTATTCTCTTATTGGCTACTGTACTGGAGATGCTTCTTCCCAATAAATCAATGAGAGGGTATGTTCAATTGGTTATAGGGATGTTTGTAATTGCGGCGATTCTAAATCCCCTGACCTCACTCCTGCATATGCCCCTGGAAATGGACATTCCTGCCTGGACCAGCGTTTCCAACCAGGATCTGCCTGTTTTTGCGTCTGATGATTCCGGGAAAAAGATCGGCAAGGATGCCGTCCGGGAACAGTATTGCAAGATTTTAGCGAATCAAATAAAAGCGCTGGCTTTAGGGGTGAGTGGTGTAAAGCAAGTTCAGGCAGAGGTTAAGTTAGAGGAAAGCAAAGGGGAGTTGATTGATCAGCCTCATATATCCCAGGTTATTATCAGGCTGTCAGAAAAAGAAAGCGCAATCCAGCCCATTGAACCGGTTGCATTTGATTTTTCGGCCTCTGATCAAGCGGCAGAGGTTGTAAAGGAACTGTCGGCAAAAGCCAGGGAAGTGCAGGAAAGAGTTGCTAATTTAATGGAGTTAAAAAAAGAACAGATTATTATCCAGGAGGACTGAATCCAATGCACAATGTATCTGGAGAACAAAAATTTGGTTTGTGCAGCAGAATCATAAATGCGTTTTTGATTATGAATTGTGAATTAATAATTATGAATTAAAGAAAAGTGGGAGGAATGTTTTATGAGTGAAGAACCTAAAAAAGGCCCTTTTTCAGTTTCAAAGGAGCACATCCTGCTGTTTCTGGGGATAATTGTTGTTGCTTCAGCCCTGATGATTTCTTTCGGAAAATCCGGGGACAGTTTACCGGCAACCTCAGAATCAAGCACTGCGAAAAACCCTGAACCGAGTGAGACGGTCGAGCTGAATACATTAGAAAATGATTTGGAAAATAAACTTCAAACAACCTTAAGCCGCATGAGCGGGGTAGGTCAGGTTAAGGTTACTGTCAGTCTTTATTCCGGCTTGAAAAGCAATTATGCCCGCAATGAAAATATCACCAGAAGGACTTCCAAAGAAACTGATAAAGCAAGCGGGACCCGGGAGACCACAGAAGTGACTGAGAATAACCAGCTGGTGATGCCTGACGGCCTGACTCAGCCGGTAATGGTTATGGAAGAAAGACCGGAGGTAGCCGGGGTCCTGGTTATTGCTGAAGGAGCCAAAGATCCTGTTATTAAAGAAACTATTCATATGGCCTTGAAAACACTCTTGGATATTCCCGCAGCGAAAATAACTGTTGAGGCCATGGGAGGTGTCTGAAATTGTTCCGGAGAAGAAGTCTAGGGTTAATAGTTTTAGTCAGCACTGCGGTTCTCTTGTTTTTCTGTTTAGGCTTATCTCATGCCAATAGCCCAAAGCCCGGCGATAGCACAAGCCCGGCTAAGATGTTTGACGGGGGGGGAATTTCGGAAATAAGCATTCAATTTCAGCCGGACCAGCCGGACTCCTCCTTGTCCGGGGAAGAATATTTTGTAAACTACCGTTTAGGAAGAGAACGTTACAGACAAGAAGTCAAAGAAATGCTCGCGGAATTGTTGAACTCTTCCGATCTGAATGACCGGGAAGCAGTTCAGACGAAATGGCTGGAACTAAGCATCAAAATCGCTCAGGAAAATGAACTGGAAAACCTGTTGAAGATCAAGGGTTTTCAAGATGTAATTGCCAATGTCAACAAAGATTTTGTTTTTATTGTCGTTTTAACTCCAGGGCTGACTCCTTATGAAATTTTTTCGATCCAGGATACAGTGAACAGGGTCACCGGAGTTTCTGCGGATAAAATTTCTCTTGAAATTAAGAAATAATTCTGCTGCAGAAACCCCATAATTATAGGTCCAGCACTATTGCCTGCTCGCAAACGCTACATTTGCTATTCACTTGACGCTAAAACTACACGCCAAAACCCAAAAGTATTACTGCAAGTGAACCGTTCACAAAAAGATTGGTGATGAGCTAGTCTTTTATATTTACACGCCTTTTTAATTAAATATA
>DATMXV010000230.1:0-2963 GCA_035561335.1 Desulfitobacteriaceae bacterium | reverse complement strand
TTTAAAAGAAAAGTCAAAATTATAAGACTATAAGGGATCGGTAAATTGCGAAATGCTTTAAACTATTCCTTTCAATATCAAAAATAAATAACCGGCCCCTAAAGGCCGGTTTTTATGATCACAGTGTTGGAGTGGCAATCTTATGCAGAATATCTTTAATTATCTGGAATGGCGCGGGGACCTGAGTTTTCCGCGTGATAAATTCAATGAAGTTGATAATCTGATTATGGCTGTCTTGGTTTATCTGGAATTTGACAGTATAGTTCCGGCAGAGGCCCAAAACAGCCCGATTTCATTAGCGGAGGCTGCAGAACAATTAAAAAATAAACCCTTTGTCTGTAACAGCAATCCTTTCTTCAGTAAGATACCGGACTTTTTCCGGAAGACGGCTCAGTCGGCGCGTTACCGCGATCTCAAGGTATCCAGCTATGTCAATCAGATTAATCATGAGCAGTCTCTGCAATTCTCGGCAGCAGTATTTTCCATCAATGCCGAAGAGCACTATATTGCTTTTCGCGGCACTGACTCTACGCTTGCCGGTTGGAAAGAGGATTTCCAGATGAGTTTTACAGATGAAGTACCGGCTCAGCGTTATGCAGTGGATTATATTAAGAAGATATTTGCGGAATACCGGGGGGATTTCTATTTGGGAGGCCATTCCAAGGGCGGGAACCTTGCCGTATATTCGGCGGCAAATGCTGACGACAGGATCAGAAAGAGGATTATCAGGGTTTATAATAATGATGGACCGGGATTTCAAACAAAAATCCTGGAGAGCGAGGGTTACCAAAGGGTCCTGAAGCGAATAAATACCTTCCTGCCAAAATCCTCTATTGTGGGGATGCTGCTGGAGCATACTGAAGATTACCGAGTAATCAGCAGTGATGCCCTGGGGATTATGCAGCATAATCCTTTTTCCTGGAAGGTAAGCGGTGCTCATTTCGTCTATGAGAAGGGCTTAACCAGATCAAGCTCTGATCTTAATAAAACTTTGCGTTTATGGCTGGACCAGCTCTCGATTGAACAAAGGGCCCAATTTGTTAATGCCCTGTTTGATATCATCCAGGCGACCGGGGCCTTGAAGATCAGTGAGTTGTCGAAGGAAAAGTTGACAACTGCTTATGCCATGATTAAGACTTATCAAAATATGAACCCCTTAACCAAATCATTCCTGAAAAAAACTATTCAACTATTCTTCCGGGAAACACAAATTGTAATGAGAAACTCTCTAAAAGAGGATCTTAATTCCTTGTTCCGCAAAAGAAACACTGACTGCTAAAAGGAGAATTCTGATGAGCACACAGGTTATAACCCGGGAAATATCAGCTAAATCAGCTCTCAGCAAAACAGGGATACCGGGTTATGAATACTGCCTTAATCCCTATATCGGTTGTGTTCACGGCTGTATTTATTGTTATGCTTCATTTATTTGCCGTTTCACCGCTCATCGGGAGAAGTGGGGAAAATTTCTGGATGTGAAAGCCAATCTTCCGGAGGTCCTGGCCAAACAGCTCACCGGCCGCCGGAAAAAAATTGAAGGGAAAGTCTTACTGGGTACGGTAACCGACGCCTATCAGCCGGCAGAAGCCCGTTATAAAATCACCCGGTCTGTTCTGAAGCTTCTGGCGGAATATCAACTTCTGGAAGTGCATATTCTGACAAAATCAGCTTTAGTTCAGAGAGATTTTTCGCTTCTGCGGCAGATGCGGGCTTGTGAAGTCGGCTTGACTATTACGACTATGGACCGGAACGTTTCCAAGGTGTTTGAACCTGGGGCTTCTTCACCTCAACTACGCTTGGCTGCAGCCCGGCAGCTGCTGAAGTCCGGTATCCCGGTATGGGTTTTTATCGCTCCCCTGCTGCCGGGTTTAGCAGATACTGAAGAGGCTTTAAGCAGCCTGTTGCATATTCTCAAGGAGACAGGTATCAAGGAGATCCTGCTGGACTATCTTAATCCCTATACCTCGGTCGTCTATAGTGTAAAAAACGCCTATCGCCGTTATTTTCCTGACGCCTTGCCTGATCTCGAGGAATATTTACGTCATCCGGAAACCTACCGTTCGAAAATTACCTTCCGGCTGCACGAGGTCAACAGCCTTGTCGGTTGTCAGATCAATTTTGCTCGATAAGTGTTTGGCTTGGTTAGCGAAAACAGGAACAAGCAAAGCGCTTGCTTAATATAATAGGACATACCGGTGAACGGACATTTGAATATCCCGGAGTAGGATATATATGTAATAATTTATTTTCAGAGTTGATGTATCGATGTATAGATGTAAGAGGAGGGAGTGTACCTGATGACCGTAATTTATATAGCTAATCCTGATTTGCTTAAGATAATTGACAAAAATACAAACAGAACTTATTACGGTTGTGATCAAAACTGGTATGCTTCAGAATGGCAGCGTATTTCGGGCTGCGGGCCTTCTGTGGCCTGTAATCTGATCTTCTATCTGAGATATTCCAGGAATGTTTTATCTGCGGAGGGCTTTAACAGTAAAGAGAGTTGGTTATTTTTGATGGAAGAAATATGGAAGTATGTTACTCCGTCTCTTCATGGAATCCCGACGACCGAAATGTTTTACCAGGCAGTGGCTGCTTATGCCAGACTAAAAGGTTTAAATGTACAGTATTACTTCTGTAATGTGGCAAAGGATAAACCTGACAATCCTTTATTATCAGAAATCCTGAAATTTATCGCAGGAGCACTGCTTAATGATGCACCCGTCGCCTTTCTCAACTTATGCAATGGGGCAGAGAATAACCTTGACCGCTGGCATTGGGTTACCATAATTGCGCTTGAGCAGACAGAAGGGAAAAATGATATCATTGTAAATATTCTGGACGAAGGAAGAATAAAAAGAATCAACCTGAAATTATGGTATGATACCACGACCCTTGGCGGTGGATTCGTCTACTTCAAGTATTAAATTCAGTTATTAAAATAGAGCCTGAAGCTTAGT
>DATMXV010000229.1:0-7930 GCA_035561335.1 Desulfitobacteriaceae bacterium | reverse complement strand
ACATTATATGGAAGAGATTGAAGAGCTTTGTTCCAGAATCATCATTATGGACCAGGGCAGGGTGATCGCCGAGGGGACCAAAGAAGAATTAAAGGCCAAGATGACAAGTGAGAACAGGATAGTTGTTGGGCTTTCTCCTGCGAGCTTTACTCTGGTCAACGATATAAAGAAGCTGACGGGTGTAAAAGACGCCTATATTAACGGGAATGAGTTGACGGTTGTATCCGGAAAAAACAGCAAGAACCTTAGGGTAATTGTTGATGTAATTTCTGAAAACAGTGAGATCATTTCCCTGAATGTGGAACAACCCAGCCTGGAAACGGTGTTCCTGACCCTGACAGGCAGAACACTTAGGGATTAGGGGAGGTGGCTTAATTGAACTGTTTGCGGATTACCTGCTATACAGTGCTAAGAAATTTACGAAACTGGAAACTGTTTCTGCTATTGATAGTTTTGCCCTTTCTGAACTACCTGATTTGGGGGTATATATTAACAAACTTGGATCTGGCGCCGAAATTTGAAAAAGTTAAGGCAGCTTATCTGGCTGCTGATAGTGGGCCTATAGCTCAACAGTTTGAGGAGTTTCTGCAAGCCAAAGAGATCCAGCCTGCTTTTATTATTCAGAAAACAGATACCTTTGCTGACGGGAACCGGATGGTTAAAAGCGGACAGATTGAAGACTTTATCTTTATTCCGGATGATTTTTCCCAAAACCTTGAACAGGGTAAAGAAACAAGGATTGAAATCTATAGCAACCAAATTGACTCAGCAACCAGATTGCTGGTTGAAAGCTTCATCAATAAAGTAAACTCAAGTTCAGCCATTAATAAAATCGGAGGAGACAGCAACTTAAGGGAAGTTTCCGATGGCATCCAACAAATTGCAGTTTCACCTACCGGAATAATCTTGAAAGATGCTGATAAATATCAGTTTTTTGGATTGTTGAATATGCTTTCTTTCGGGGCTTTACTGGGAAGCTTTTCTGTTATTAACAGTCTTAAAAAGAATATCCTGGTTAGATTTAATATCTCTCCAATTAACAGCTTTGCCTATGTTGGCGGACAATTACTGGGTAACTTTATATCCCTTTGCCCCAGCAGCATAATGTTCATTGCATATATGTACTATGTCTGGGGGGCATTTATGCAGGGAAATATCCTGAATATTTTCCAGGCTTTCATGCTGTTTACTATTATAACAACAGCTTTGGGTATGATTGCCGGTTATCTGACCCGAAGAACAGGCTTGAGTGTTTTAGTAGTTGTGTGCTTAACCGGTTTATTTGCATCCGCAGCGATTATGTGGGCTCTTGGTACCGCTCACGGTTTCCTGAAAGGGATTCTTGTCCTGAGTCCGCAATATCACACCTATTTAATTGTTACAGATACGGTATTTGAAGGTTTTACCTCCAGAATACAGGCTTCCTTAATTGCCCTGGCAATATCGGCAACTGTCTTAATTGTCTTGACTCTTATTTGGGGAAGGAGGAAAGCAGTATGACAATCTTGTTCCTTAGTTTAAAGAGGATATTCAAGAACAGGATTATGGCTCTGCTGTTAGTTATCCTGCCCGCAATTTTTTTGATTTTTGGCTGCACATCTGTTTTTACTGATAATCAAAAAATAAAGATTGGCATTTCAGACCTGGATAAAACAGCTTATACGACGATGTTCAAAAATAGTCTTGCCAGGCAAACTAAAATTAAGGAAATTACTTCTGATCAGATCCAGAATGAACTAATAAATTCAAAAATTGATTATGTTGTTGTGATTGAAAAAGGCTTTACTGCGAATTTGCTCAGTGGTGAGGACGTGCAGGCCAAGGGATATTATCTCAAGAACTCCACCCGAGTTCTGCCATTTCAAAAATATGTGGCCGGTTATTTTAATTCGGCAGAGAAAATTGCCAGGGCCGCCAAGGGTGATGAACAAAAATTTTATCAAGGCCTGTCACTTGCAGATACTGCCAATCTGCAACTGGATTATCAAGTACTAACGGAAATTGAAAGACAAAAATCTTATGCTGCCCTGGGAATGTTTCTGGAAATCTTCTTGTTTACCACCATAATTTACTCAACCCTGATCCTGATTGACAAAGAAAATAAGACCTTCTACAGGACGCTGTCAGCTCCGGTATCATTGAGAAGCTATATGTTCCAGAACATTCTCAGTTTTCTATTGGTTTCAGTTATCCAGGTAACTTTAGTGTTTATCATATTCAGGGGATTAATGGGGATTTATATGGGAATTTCAGCTATAAATATGTATCTGCTTTTTTTGGCAGCTTCTGTCCTGGCTGTTTCCCTGGGTGTTGCAATAAGTTCCCTTTCCAAAAGTGTCATTCAGGCTTCTTTCTTTGGCTTATTCATTGCCTTTTCCATGGGCTCTTTCGGCGGCTGTATGTGGGAACATGAGACGGCAACTGCCCTAATAAATAATATTGGCAAGTTTACACCTGTCTATTGGCTTATGGAGGGGGTTAGCAAACTTTTAAAGAACCAGGGCCTGTTGGCTATAAGCGGAGATATTTTTATCGTATTGCTGTTTGCGCTGGTGCTGTTTTTCCTGGGAACATGGAAAAAAGAAGATATCGCTAAATAGGATAACGTTAGTGAATTTACTTGTGCCGGAGGAGGATTTCAAATGACAAAAAACAACCGGAATAAAGCAATTGATATGGTAGGAACAAATAGCGTAAGGAATATAAGGAATATTAAGTTTTCCATAATCATTCCGGTCCATAATGAAGAAAAACTGATTGGCAGATGCCTGGATTCCATTGCAGCGGCCTCAGTATTCTATAAAGACCAGGTGGAAGTTATCGTTGTCCTGAATCGTTGTACGGATCGCACTGCAGAAATAGCGTTAGTTTATGATTTCGTTGTTATAACCAGGGAAGACGCTAAAAATATGTCCAAAATCAGGAATGCCGGTGCTAAAATCGCCAGAGGTGAGATCATTGCCACTATTGATGCCGATAACTGGATGACTGACAATATGCTGACCGAGATCGACAGAATGTTAATGAACGGGAAGTATATTGGCGGCGGTGTCAGATGGAAGACTGAAAAAAAATTTTCCTTGGGAACCTTTTTTACAGTATTAATCCTGATTCCATTGCTAATTAAGTTTAGATGTCCATCTGCAGGGATCTTGTGGTGTTATAAGAAGGATTACCAAGCAATAAATGGCTTCAATGAGAATCAGCGTATGCTGGAAGATGCGGAATTTAGTTTGCGCCTAAGAAAATGGGGTAAAAGATGTGGGAAAAAATATGGAACAATAACGAAAGCCCAGATGGTAGTTTCGTCGAGAAAAGAGGATATGTTTGGCGAGTGGATGCTGTTCAAACATCCAAAATGGCTTTTGGCTTATTTAAGAGGCAATGTTGAGAAATATGCAGATGAGGCATTTTACGATTTGCGAGAGAATTATAACAAATAGGTAGCTATTCAGGAGTCAGGAGACAGAAGACAGGAACCAGAATAACGATATTATTCTGATTCCTGAATTCCGAATACCTGAATAGTAACAGAAATAGTTAGATTCAAGGGCGGAAAATAAGGAGTAAGCAGGTGATTGTACTTGAAACCAGTGATCGCAGCGGAGGAAATCAGTAAAACCTACCTTATGGGCCAGATAACTGTTAAAGCCCTTAATGAGGCCAGTTTTCAGATTTATGCCAATGAACTGGTTTGTATCCTTGGACCCAGTGGTTCGGGAAAAAGTACACTTTTAAATATTCTGGGCGGGATGGATAAAGTCAGCTCAGGGGAGTTGTTTTATAATGACATACCCCTGCATAAGGCGGATTCGGCCAAACTGACCGAATACCGGAGAAATGCCATAGGTTTTGTTTTCCAATCCTACAATCTCATTCCTAACCTGAAAGCTTATGAGAATGTTAACCTGGCTGCAGATATTGCCCCCAATCCTCTTCCTGTAAAGGAAATATTGAGCAAGGTGGGTCTTACCGAGCGGGCAGAACACTTTCCTTCACAATTGTCCGGAGGGGAACAGCAGAGGGTTGCCATTGCTCGTGCCGTTGTCAAAAATCCGGAGCTCCTGCTTTGTGACGAACCGACTGGAGCACTGGATTTCAGGACAAGTATTCAAGTACTGGAGTTATTGAAGTACTTTTGTGATCATTACCAAAAGACTGTTGTCATCATAACCCATAATACAGCTTTAGCCGCTATTGCCGACCGGGTCTTTTATCTCAAAGACGGGTTTCTGGAAGATATTCAAATAAATCAAAACCCAATCTCTCCGGGAAAGGTGACATGGTAATGCTAAGACGAAAAATGTTAAGGGACTTGTTTCAGAACAAAGGTTCATATTTGGCTTGTATTATTATCATAATCATTGGGTTGTCAAACTTTACATCCTATTCCCTGGTCCGGGACAGTTTAACAAGGGCCCAGCAGGATTTTTATCAGCAGCAGAATTTTGCAGACGGTTTTATTGAAGTTCAGGCCATGCCCTATGACCAGGTGGAGAAGCTCAGGGATATTGAGGGTATTCAGGATATCCAGGGCAGGATTGTCAAGGATCTTCGGGTTATGTTCCCGGGACGGGATGATAACGTGACTTTACGCTGTGTTTCTCTCGATTTTTCGCAAATGAAGATCCTGAATGATGTGAAATTGCTCCAGGGGTCGGCCTTGTCCGAGCGGGAAAATACTATTTGGGTGGACAATAAATATTTTGAAGCAAATAAGCTGAGTCTAAATCAGGAAATTGAAGTAATTGCTGGCGGCGAAAAAAAGTCGTTGCGGGTTGTGGGAATGGGATGCAGCCCGGAATTTATCTTTGCCATACGAAACGCCGGTGATCAATATCCTGATCCGCAAACCTTTGGTATTGCCTTTATTCCTTTAAAGGTAATGAAAAGCCTCCTGGAACAGGGAGAAATCAACAATCTGACATTTACCTTAAAACCGGGAGCAGAGTACAAAGATGTCGAGAACAAACTGAAGGCGGAACTAAATCCATATGGATTGAAAAGTATGGCAGCACGTAAAGATCAAATCAGCCATTTTTCCCTGACATTGCAGCTGGATTCGATGAAGACTAACAGCATTATTATGCCGTCTATTTTGTTGGCAATTGCTGCTATGATTCTTTTTATTACTTTAAAGAGAATGATCGAAAGACAGAGAGGACAGATTGGAATCCTCAAGGCAATAGGCTATAGGCGTAAGGAGATCTTGTTACATTACATGGCCCATGCTTTTTTAATAGGTTTAATGGGAGGATTAATAGGGTGTATTTGCGGGTTAATGATGTCTTATGGGACAATTGCCATGTACAAGTCATTTTATAACTTGCCGGGATTTGAAGGCAGGATATCGTTTGCATATTTCCTGCCGGGAATTGGTTTTTCGCTTATTTTTGCTCTTTTCGCAGGCTACCGCGGTTCGCTGAGAGCGCTTTTACTGGAACCGTCGGAAGCAATGCGGCCTGCTGCCCCTGAATCAGGAAAAGAATCAATTTTCGAGAGAAACCGTTTTTTCTGGAATATGTTTACGGTGCCGGGAAGGATGGCCGTCCGCAATATCTCCCGTCGCCCTGGCCGGACAGCTTTCCTGTTCTTGGCGATTGTTTTAACTTTTGCACTCCTGGCCTTTTCCTGGTCCTTTAAAAAGCTGGGGGATGAGACGATCACAGATCAATATCAAAAACTTCAGACCTATAATCTCAAGGTAGTTTTGGCAGCTCCGCAGAATGAAAAAGCTGTATTCCAGGAGGCCAGCCGTTATCCGGGAGTAAACTATGCGGAGACTATGGCCGAAATTCCTGTGACCTTAAAAAAAGACTGGCTGAAAAAGGATGTAACAATCCTGGGTTTAGCTGCCGGCAGTAAACTTTATCATGTCAGGGATAATGACGGCCGGGAAGTACAATTTCCCAGGGATGGGATATTGCTTTCAGAAAGATTGGCCCAACTCCTGGATGCCAAGGTTGGTACAGTTATTAGTGTCGCCGGTTTGATGATGGCAGACCCTGAAACAGATAAGGAATTACAAGTAAGCGGGATTGTTACCCAGAATTTTGGTTTGAATGGTTTTATGGAGATTGAGTCTTTGCAGAATTTGATCGGGCAAAATAATCTGTGCACTTCCTTAATCCTGCAGGTCGATCAGGATAAAATTTCCCAATTCCAGGAGGATTATCGGAATACCGCTGCTGTCAATGGAATTGAAGATTCAACGACAATAATGAAGCAAACCCAGAAAGCCATGGGTGTATTTAAAATAGCTACCATATTTATGGTTATTTTCGGGATGATCATTGGTTTTGCCATAACTTATAATGCTTCTCAGATTACAATCTCGGAGCGAATCAAAGATCTGGCGATGATGATGGTTTTAGGAATGAAACCTAAAGAGGCGATGTCTGTGGTTACTTTTGAACAATGGCTGATAGGAATACTGGGGATTTTGGCCGGGATACCGCTGGCCAAGCTTTTGATGCAAGTTACTTCGCAGACAATCAGCAGTGATTTATTCACTATGTCTTCCCAAATGGATAATATTGCTTTTGTCTCGGCCTTTCTGGTTACATTTATTTCTATCTGGATTGCTCAGAGGCTGGCTGCCAGAAAAATCCGTAAACTGGACTTGGTTGAAGTCCTGAAGGACAGAGAATAGGTAAGAAAGATGGGGGATGGGCGATGAAAAAGAAGTGGAAAATAATTCTGGGAAGTTTAGCAGCAGTTGTTATTGTCTTGGCAGGCATATCTCAAGCTTCCAAAGGGATTGAGACCAGGACTATGCTCGTGAAACCTGAAAGTATTGCCAAAACGTTTAAAGAGAAAGGTTCTGTAACATCTGAGCAGGAGGCCAAGGTTTATGCACCTTTGAACGGAAAAATTATTGAAGTACCGGTTAAGGAAGGCCAGCTTATCCAGAAAGGTGACATCTTGACTTATTTTGATACGCAGGGGCTGGTCTGTCAAAAAGAACAATTGGACGGTCAGTTGAAAAGTATTAAAGCCCAGCAACAAACTGAAGTCTCGAATACTGTACTGGAAAAGAAAAAACAGCTCTATGAAGCCGGGGCGATCAGTCAGCAGGAATATGAAGATGCCAAAAATAAATTGGATTCAGCCTATTACCAGGGGCAGATTGAGTCTTTGGAGGCTCAAATTAAAGCTATCCAATATCAGATCGGGGAAAGTGTTATCAAGGCAGAACAGAATGGGGTTGTTTCTCAGCTCTCAGTGAAAAAGGGAACTGTTGTCGTTTCCGGCACCCCGCTTATGAATATATTTAGTGCAGGTAATTATCAGATCGAAGTCTTTGTCTTGACAGAGGATGTTGCCCGTATTTCCAATGGCATGGAAGTCACTTTGCTCCAGGAGAATAAAAGCGGGGATATAGTATTTAAAGGGACTGTTCAGAAAATTGCACCGTCGGCAGTGGAAATGGCTTCTGCATTGGGATTGAAGGAGCAACGGGTAAAAGTGACGGTCCAGCCGCAGGTTCCTGAAGATCTGGTTTTGAAGCCCGGATTTGCGCTTGATGCCGAGTTTACAATCGATAAACAGGAAAGGAAGTTGGTTGTGCCTAAAACAGCATTATTTTCGTATAACAGTGAAGATGTTGTCTGGATCATTGAGAATGGTAAAGCCAAGGTGCAAAAGATCAAAAAAGATTTTGAAAATGACAGTGATGTTGTTATTACTGAAGGATTAAAAGAGGGAGACAGGATTATTCTTAATCCTCAAACGGCCGGGTTGAAAGAGGGGGTAAAAATAAAGGGTTGATACAGGATCAAACAGTATTTGTGGAGTATATCGTGGATTGCAGACAGGATTATGGATGGCTTATACGATGATTTGGCTTGTATGTGCCAATTACCTGATATTTTACAGGAACGAAGATGGAATTATTTTTGTGTTGAGAATCTTATACGGCAGGCGGGAT
>DATMXV010000228.1:0-3236 GCA_035561335.1 Desulfitobacteriaceae bacterium | reverse complement strand
TTCATAAACATATAAGACATAATAAGGAAGAGCGGTATATTGCTAAACATTTGAACATAAACCGTATATCCAATTATTAAAATTATGGATAACTGTAATGCTTTCATTTTTACCTCAAATATGTAAATTGAAGAATTATTTCGTCAGCTTTAAATTTTTCCCCATACTATTCTATTAACAATTTTCACATAACTTTGAATTATTTTTACTACCTTAACCGATATATTCACATCTTTATAGTCATCTGCAACTACAGTTTGTTCACCATTAGCCCACATTTCCCTGCATAGAGTAATAGCCTGTATAATGTCTTTTTCGGTAATACCACCGATAACCACTGTCCCCTTATCCAAAACCTCCGGCCGTTCAGTCGAAGTCCTGATTAAAACCGCCGGAAAACCAAGAATTGCCGACTCTTCGGAAAGGGTTCCACTATCAGAAAGCACACAGTAAGAACTTAGCTGTAATTTATTATAGTCGAAAAATCCAAAGGGTTTCAGTTGTCTAATCAGTGGGTGGAATCTGAAACCCTTTTCCTCAATTCGTTTCCAAGAACGCGGATGGGTAGAATAGATAACTGGAAAATTGTAGACTTCTGCTGTATTATTAAGTGTTTTCATCAGTGCCAAAAAATTTTCTTCGTTATCTATATTTTCCTCCCTATGGGCAGAAACCAGAACATATTTACCAGATTCTAAGCCTAATTCCTGTAGTATTTTACTTTGCTGAATTTTATTGAGATTCTTGTGCAGTACTTCAGTCATTGGTGAACCGGTTACAAAGATATGTTCTTTTCTTATTCCTTCTGACAGCAAATATCTTCGGGAGTGTTCGGTATAAGGAAGGTTAATATCACTTATATGATCAACAATCTTCCTGTTAATTTCCTCCGGCACATTTTGGTCAAAGCATCTGTTTCCCGCTTCCATATGAAAAATTGGCACCTTTAATCTTTTAGCTGAGATGGCGCAAAGAGCACTATTAGTATCACCTAATACCAGCAAGGCATCCGGTTTTTGCTGTAAAATCACTTCATAGGATTTAGCAATAATATTACCCATTGTCTCGCCAAGGTTTTGACCTACAGAATCAAGATAAAAATCAGGTTCCCGCAAACCTAAATCTTCAAAAAAAACCTGATTGAGCGTATAATCCCAATTTTGGCCCGTATGGACAAGAATATGATTAAAATAACGGTCACAGACCTTGATTACTTCCGATAACCGGATAATTTCCGGTCGCGTGCCCAGGATTGTCATTACCTTAAGCCTTTGCATGTATTAAACCTCCAGGAAATAGGTGTCCGGTTTTTCGGGGTTAAAGATTTCATCTGCCCAGAAAAGAGTAATAACATCGGTATTCCCTACATTTGTAATTGAATGCGTATAACCGGTCGGAATATCCAGTACTTTAAGTTTATTCCCTGCAACTCTGTATTCGATAATTTCTTCGCTGTTTATCTTTCTGAATTTTATCACAGCCTCACCCTCAACAACCAGAAACTTCTCTACTTTCGTGTGGTGCCAGTGGTTGCCACGGGTTATGCCGGGTTTTGTCCGGGAGATAAATATCTGCCCCATACTTTCCGACTTGATAAACTCAGCAAGCCAGCCCCGCTGATCATGTTTCATTTCCAGTTCATAACCGAATTCATTTTCCGGAAAATAAGAAAGATATGTTCCATATAAAAACCGCTCAAAATCCTTTTCCAGATTCGGTAAAATAAGTGATGTCCTGCTATCCTTGAAGGCGTTGAGCGTTTCGGCTATCTGATGTAATGTCACCCTAAAAGTTCTTGGAACAAAGCAAAAACTATTTTCAGCCCTGGACTCGCAGCCGTTCAGAGCGTTAATAAATTCTTGGATCACATCATCGATGTAGACAAGATCCAACTCTGTTTCAGGGTTATTGATCTGAATAGGTAGTTGATGAGCAATATTATAACACCACGTAGCAACAACGGAATTATAATTCGGCCGGCACCATTTGCCAAACACATTCGGCAGGCGGTAAATATACACGGGAACACCTGTTTTCCTGCCGTATTCGAGTACTAAGTCTTCAGCGCTTTTCTTACTCCTGCCATAAGGATTATCCAGGACTGCCTGAATAGATGAGGTCATCAATAAAGGTATTCCCTTCGAATTATCTTGGAGAATATTGAGTAACTGCTCTGTAAAACCCTTATTTCCTTTCTCGAATTCGCTTGTTTCCAGCGGCCGGTTAACACCTGCCAGATGAAATACAAAGTCAGCTTTTTGAGAAAACACCTTCAAATCTTCTGGAGTATTGTTCAAATCGTATTGTAAAATCTCGACCTCATTATTTATAGTTGCTATTAAGTTCTTTCCAATAAAGCCATTAGCCCCGGTTATCAAAACTGTTTTCATACTGATTCTACCACTCCTTTAATTCTCCCTTAATATAATCAAGGATTAAAAGAAGCTCTTTTATCGCAGGAATATCCAGGCGTTCCGTATTATGCGAGTTATATTCCTCCATAATGCTTAACATTTCATCCCCGGTTTCAAAATATTTATCATAATTCAGAGTCCTGGTATCCGCCGGAACCCTGTAGTAACCCCCCAGGTCTTCAGCAATAGCCATCTCTTCACGTGACAGTAATGTCTCATAAACCTTTTCGCCATGACGTGTTCCAATTATTTTTACTTCGTTATCGGCATTGAAAACTTCCTTCACAGCCTGAACTAAGTCGGCGATAGTAGCAGCAGGGGCCTTTTGAATAAACCGGTCTCCTTGATGAGCATTATTAAAAGCAAATATTACCAGTTCCACAGCATCATCAATAGTCATGAGGTAACGGGTCATATTGGGATCTGTTACGGTCAACGGCATTCCGGACTTTATCTGTTGGACAAAGAGTGGAATGACAGAACCACGTGAAGCCATGACATTACCATAACGGGTACCACAAACGATTGTTTTAAATGGATCTATGGTACGGGATTTAGCGATCATAATCTTTTCCATCATCGCCTTGGATATACCCATCGCATTAATCGGATAAACTGCCTTGTCAGTGGATAAGCAGATTACTTTCTTTACACCATAGGCAATCGCAGCGTTTAGAACATTTTCTGTGCCGATAATATTGGTCCTAACAGCTTCCATAGGAAAAAATTCACAGGATGGTACTTGTTTTAAGGCAGCTGCATGGAAAATATAGTCAACTTTATATATGGCTGAAGTTATGCTTTGATAATCACGTACATCCC
>DATMXV010000227.1:0-3666 GCA_035561335.1 Desulfitobacteriaceae bacterium | reverse complement strand
CTATTATAATTTAAGTTTCCGAATAATAACAGACCCAAAAAATTGTTTGTTTTTTTTAACAATTTCAGGTTCCTGATATATATTTTGGACGGTATTTAAGCTTGCTTTTTTGTTTTTTCATATTCTGTCCGCTTCCTGGCTAATTCGCATAGATAGGGAGCCGGTTTATCATATCGGCCGGTTTCCCTGTACAACCTTGCCGGACAACGTTCACAAAACGTTCGGTAGGCACATTCGCGGCACTCCCGGCACTTCGGTATCAAGGCGCACTTTTGTTTCAGTTCTTCCCAAGCCCCCTTAAATCCATTTATAAGGGGATAAGTCACAGGTTCATCCAAAAGTCCGCACGGAATCAGATGTCCATCCCAGGTAACCCAGCCAGTACATAATCCCACCGTACAGCGAAAAGGATAATCACTCTCTTTAACCTGCCGGGTCTCAGCAGGTTTATTTGGTTGAATATCAGCCATTACATCATCCAATCTGCTGCTCTCACTCTTGTCTTTCTCATTGGAAAGAAGGTGAAACTTCTCAGTCATATGTCTTTCATACCGGAACAATTCCTCGGGGGAAAGACGGTTTCCGCGAGGATCTGAATTACAATTCTCCCGGGCAGGAGAAATATAGTTAACAACGCCCAAAACACCCGTCCTTTGCAAAGCAAAGTCGTGTATCTGGTCATACTCATGCTTATTTCCCTGAACTACAGTGGTTTTAATTTCGGTTGGAATCCCTTTTTCCAGCAGATTATCAATTGCGCTTACCGTCTTATCATAACCATCAGCGAATCCTGTTATATTCTTATACGTTTCCCTGGACGCTCCATACAAGGTAATGCTAACCAGTTTCGGGGGAATTGAAGCTAGCCAATTGACAAATTCCGGAGTAATCAAAGTCCCATTCGTAAGAATTTTAATAATCAGCCCTAAATTTGATAACTTCTCATATAATATTTTGAAATCTTCCCTTAACAAGACTTCTCCGCCTGTTAAGGTGAGAAAGAGCAGGCCGGCATCCCGAGCTTCTTCGGCCAAACGCAGCCATTGTGCTGTAGTCAGTTCCTTCGCTATTGTCTCCTTATCATATACGGGATGGCGGACATAGCACATTTTGCATTGCATGTTACACCTTGCAGTCAATTCGAAGGAAGTAGCTATAAATTCCTTTCTTACTTTAGCTTTTAAAACCATTTTGGAATATAATTCACTCCAGGTTGTTGCCATAAAATAGTCCTCCTTCTCTTGACATCCGTCAGGTTTCAAGTAAGCCGGCAGTATTGATCTTATTAATGAATTCTGAAATATCTTCCTTGGCTGTTTCTTCGTCTACACTATATTCAGCGAGAATTACTTTGAGTAATTTTTCTTCAGTAGTATTTTGTTCCATCTGCTTCCAAAGCAGGGCTCCACTTTCGCTCAACGTCATAATGCCGTTAAACTCCACAACACGTTCACCTAAAGGAACTACTACCCATTGACCTGCAACTTCACGCAACATGAACCCCTCTTTGATCTTCAAATAACTCTCCTCCTCACCTATAAACGATTAAATCTTACCATAAATAATATTTTATTGCATTATACTTTTGTATTTTATAAAATATTTGTTTATTTTTCCATATTCAATCTAATGACAAACCAGCATGCACCAATCACAAAAATCATCATATATTATTATTGGCAGACAAGACTGACAAGCATATTAAGGAGGAAATCTTATGGCCGGTATAGATGTTACTTCTCAAGTAATATTACTCGGCAATCCGTTCACTAAAGACACCTTTGCTAAGAATGTTTGGGATATGCAGGTTTTTAACGACCGGATTTACCTTGCACATGGTGATTTTAATACCAACGCCGGACCTATTCCCATAATCTATTTTGACCCTGATATGAATATATTTACAACTCAGTTTACGGCTGAAGATGAAGAGATTAATAATCTCAAAGTAATCAACGGTAAACTCTATATCCCCGGTATTGATGCAAAAGAAAATTGGAATTATGGTAACTTTTATGTTATTCAAGAAAACAGCAGCTATATCAAGTATCGCACAATTCCCAATGCCAACCATGTTTTCGATATAGCCTATTTTAACGGACAGCTTTATGCCGCTGCAGGTACAACAAAAACAGGCTGGGGAGAAGTATTAACATCAAATGATATGGGCCAAACCTGGAGTACGCAAATGCCACAGGCAAATAATATCTGGACTTTTTCAGGTGACTGGGCTACCACATTATTTGAGTTAAACAATAAACTATATGCCGCTGGAAAAATGTACTCTCCTTCAATATATACTGCCGGTCAACTTGCTAAATATATGAATCTAATCGCTATGGATGGAACCAAATCTATTGTTCAACCTTATACCAACAGCTTTACGCAAGGAGGCAGTTCCACTTTTTACTACTATTTGTCAAGGCCAACCAAGTTTGATAACTACCTGGTTTTTCTTTGTAATACAACAGCCGCCGCACATGGGCTATCCGATTCCATGTATGCGGCAACATCACTTACTAAATCCCGCAAGGTTGTTTTTCCGGAATCCGCCGCCAAACCCAGTGATTTATTGGTTCGCGACAAAACAATTTACGTTTTGGCCAACGTCAAGAACTCAACAACCAGCTATACAAATATAGTCTATCAATCCACTGACCTGCAAACCTGGACGGAGATTTTCCACTTCGATACCGATACTTTCGCCAGGTCATTCGAGGAGCTTAATGGTGACTTTTACTTTGGTTTAGGATGCGATACCGGTTACTTGCCGCCATCTACAGGTAATATCCTGAAAGTCCCTGAAGCTGCTTATCAAATTGCTTAATTAATTCAACTTTTTTCCTCTTGCAGCAAGCATTGGTGCAGGAGTTCCACAGCCTCCCTGTCCGGCCAGCATTTCAGTAAGTATACTGAGGCGCCGGAAAGCATTTTTCCCAAATTGTTTAAACACATTGCCATTATCTCCTGGTCATAAAAGGGCAAAAAACACCTGGGTATAATTTTAGCAACTGCTTCGGCAACCGGCAGACGAATTACTTGGTTCTCCGCAGCCTGCTCCAATAAAACTATCGCTGCCAAAGGAGCTGAAGCATTATAATATAGCGTTCTTTTTCCACTCCAGGGCGTACCATACACATAGGTCCTCTTATTCTCCAGCCGTAAGGCAGGCCTGTCATCATTAAGTACCAGCGCCCCCATATGCCTGACCCAAAGCTGGGCTTGAGTCGACTTCCCTGTCCCTGAGGGGGCAGTGAAAACTAAACCTTGCCCTTCCCAGGATAATGCTGAGGCATGTATAACAAGTCCCTGTTTGAAAAGAATACGGTTCCTGAATAATATTTCACACAGGAAGCCGGCAACTCCAAGTTCAGCGATTTGATTATTGTCTAAATATGTTACCTCTGCCCTGCTCCAGTCTTGATTGGCATCAGTACGGCATAAAACCTCACCTGTATTTTGATCACAGACATAAATTGAAGTATTATAATACTCTCCCGGAATACAGACCCATTTTGCTTCTTTATCTATTAATAGCTTTCCTTCAGGTTTGCTGATTTTGGTACTTGATTTTGTTACTATTTCCAGATCTATTTCTCTAGGACCAATAACTGAAAAAGATCCCAGCGAATGGAAGATATCTGATCGACTTGACATTATATTTAT
>DATMXV010000226.1:0-6420 GCA_035561335.1 Desulfitobacteriaceae bacterium | reverse complement strand
GTTCTTGTTGGTTCCATAAGTTTTCAGGACATTATCCCACATTGTCGGGTCTTCCATACCCAAGCGCCAGATAGCTACACCATGTAACTGATGTTTCTTGGCATAATCAAGTTTGATACCTAAACTTTTTGCATTTTCCAGGTACACTTCATGACGAATACCGCCTGCAGTATAGGAGTAATGTGGAACTTGTTCTCCTTCATTATAAAGAACTTCGACACCATATTTTTTGGCCTGCTCCAAACTTTGGGCATAAGACAAATAGGCAGGCATATTAGGTTTATTAGAACCCCAATCAAAAGAATAAACTGGTAACCCCATAACAATCTTTTCCTTAGGAATTTTACCTATAGCATACTTAATAACTTTATCGACCCAATGATGAGAAGCAATCGGCCCTTGGGTTGTACCCATTCCATGTTCATCATAAGTCATAAGTACAACCTGGTCGGCTGATTTCCCGATTGCCGCATAATCATAGGCCCCCGACCACAAGTCAGCCTGATAATCAACAAATTTAGCCGGGATTGAAATATTTAAAACCTTGTCTTTAGCCTTCAGGGCTTTTTGCAGTTCATCAACAAATGCTGAGAAATTGTTTCTGTCTGCGGGAGGGGCTTTCTCAATATCAATGGAGATCCCATCCCATTTATCTTTTATTGTAAGATTAACCAGATTGTTAATAAAATTGGAACGGGTCCCGGCATTGGCCAGTACTTTATGGGCCAAATTGGCGTCAAAGCCGCCCCCGACCATATTATGCACCAAGGCATAGGCCTTCGCCTTATTCTTCTGGGCAGCATCCTTGATACTCAAATCAATTTTTCCGCTGGGAATAATTTTACCGGTGCCATCAAATGTGTACCAGAAAAATGCTACTTCGTCGAGAACATTTATATGCTTCATCATGGAATCCTTTGAACTGGGCACGGGACCCTCCGCATCAGTATAGAAACCCATAGCTATCCTTTTTTCCGGACCAAGAACATCCTCACGGGTAGCTTCGGCCTCCGGAGGTTGGCCATTTTCATTAACATTTGAAATTTGTGACGGCGCAGGCTGCTGAACATTTGAACACCCTGCCAGAATAAGGCTCAAAAATAACATGGTTATGACTATGAAAGTCAGAAACCTCTTCATATTGTTCTTCAACTCCTTCATTTTTTTTGGTAACTGACTTTATTTTTCCCTCTTCAATTGTCCTTATGTATAAAAAATATTATTTATTTTTCCTGCTTATCTTTCCCGCTTATTTTAAGTTTTCGAAATAATTTGCTATTCCTTTGGCTATAGCCCGGGCCACTTGTTCCTGATACCAGGACTGCAGCAACTTTTTTCGTTCGTTATAATTTGACAAATAGCCGACTTCCACAATAACGGCAGGCATAGACGTATTCTTGATTATATAAAAATCTCCCGGCTTGGCAATACGGCGATTCATCCCGGAAATTTTAATTAACTCTTGTTGAATATTAACTGCTAACATTTTACTCTCTTCCGAATTTAAATAATAAAAAGTTTCGGCCCCGGAATTTTTACCTGTCACAGTTGAATTAACATGGATGCTTACGAAAATATCTGCTTTAGCCTCCGTTGCCTTGGCAATACGATAATTCAGATCAATTTGCTTCTTGGCTTTTTTTCCCTTTACCCCTTCAGGCACATAGTCTACATCATCTTCCCGGGTCAGCAGGGTAGTGACCCCTGAGGGATTTAAAAAATCCCTTACTTTTTTAGCAATCTGAAGGTTTATTTCTTTTTCATATATATCCTGGACTGCAATTGCTCCCGGATCATATCCACCATGACCGGCATCCACCATAACAATATATTTATTATTTGTACTGGCTATCACAGCTTTTGAACCATGCCAAAAAACCAAAAATAATAAAGCTCCCATAACTCCGGTTATTAAGAGAGCAGCCATTGGTTTTAGCTTTTTTCCCTGAATAACAACTATCTGACGCATGACAACCCTCCATTTGCCAAGTTGCTGTAACCTCCATTTGAAATATCTATGCATTAATAAATTCTGTTATTCCTCTTGTTCAGGGGATAACTCGTACTGCTGACGCCTTATTGCCTGAATAAAAAAGGAAGCCTCTAGGATTTACCAGTTGCTTCCGTTGTTTTCTTAAATTTATTAAATAATTTTGTCAGTCTAAGATAAAAACCTACTGAACATAAACAATAATCGATCTTACTCCCCAGGATAATGCCGCTTCCCGTGAGTTCATATAGAGGTCTATTCTCTTTCCGCGAATTGCTCCACCCGTATCCAGCGCTACGGCCGGACCATAACCATCAACATATACTTTAGTGCCTAAAGGTATAACACCCGGATCAACTGCCACAATCCCCTGGCGGACAGAAGCGCCGGTAGCTGTCGTGCCCCCAGGCATACAATAAGCTGTTGCTGTCATCATAATAGCCCGTTTGAAATGATAGCTGCTTCCACCCCGGGAAATAGTCGTTTGCGCACCCCTGGAAACAACCTGACTAACCGGCTCCATAACAATACGTTGATTTAAAACCTCTCTCTGGACCTCTTTGCCATCTTCCAATCTAAGCTTTACGGTTTGTTCCTGCAGGCCATTGGACCCGCGGGAAACAATCCGGTCAGGGAGGCCAAGCGGAAAATCGGCATCCTGGGCAACTACCGGATAAGGTATCTCAGTTTTCTCTGTTTCTACCTTTTCCACTACCCGGATAATCTGGATCTTATCATCAGGTACTAATGTATAATCCAAGGGCAGAGAAACCATATCCATTTCTCCAAGAGTTATTCCTAACTTATCCATAGTTTCAGCAACAGTCCGGGGGGCTAAGTATGTATCTGTTTCTTGGCCGTCAACCTGAATATGAACCGGGATAGACCGGCGTACATTAAGCTCCATATTGGCAACCAAAGCATCTGAGCGCGGAACATTAACTTCATCAAGATCTTTAATTCCCAAGCCATAACGTTCGGATAAATCGGTGAGTGCTTCCCCGACTGTCTTGCCTGTTGTCCTTACTGCAAAACTTTGAGTATCCACCTTAAGCTGGACCGGCATACTCCTCGTAACCTCAATAGTCAACCCGTCAGTTACCAAGGTATCCCTGGAAGGCTCGACAATATCTTCCGGGTAAATCCCCAGCCAGGAATATGTCAGAGCCCCTCCGACTGTCCGGCAGATTGTTAAAAGCCGTACTGTTTTCCCATCAACATTAATTAATAAAGTATTGGCATTATATAGGGCGATGGTTGAGGTTATCAATAATAAACCAATTACAAGTAAAACTATTTTGGCTAAACGAGAAGTCCGGACCCTATAAAAAACTTTAATAGGGATCTGCCTAATCATTCTACCACTCCAATTATCAGTTAATTTAGGACTCAGTCCCAAGTCCGCCGGGACCATAGTCACATTCTACCGAATGATTATTTGATTGTCAAAATTTTTCCCTCTCGTTGTCATTGTTTCCATTATTTTACACTAACCAGGTATAATATTCAATAGATTTTTAATTTTATTATACAATCTATGTGATTTAAGCAAGAATAGAACAGCATGAAACCATTTTACCATTAACCACCAATATTAAAAGGCTTGATTTTAACCTTGTGGTTTTAACCAAGCCTTTCTCTCTTAATTCTCAATTAAACAGCCGGAAAATTAACTTGTTAATCAGTTTTAAAAAAACGTTTGGCATTATTCGTTGCCATTGAAGCAATTTGCTCAAAAGACATATTTCTTAATTCCGCCATCCGGGCAATAACTTCCCTGACAAAAGCAGGTTCATTTCGCTGCCCGCGATGGGGTTCCGGAGTGAGATACGGTGAGTCTGTCTCTACAAAAAACCGGTCCAGAGGAATATTTTTTGCTACCTCAACTATATTGCGGGCATTTTTATAAGTCAGGGGTCCCGCAAAAGAAAGATAAAAACCTTGCCTCAATAAGATTTTGGCCATCTCCCAGGAAGCGGAATAACAGTGAAAGGCCCCGCCGTATTCGGGCGGGTGTTCTTTAATAATTTTCAGACAATCCTCATTAGAGTCCCGGTTGTGGATAACAATAGGCAATCCTGCCTGATTGGCTAACTCGATCTGTTGAATAAAAACCTCTTTTTGCTTAACCCGCGGAGAAAGGTCCCGGTAATAATCCAGGCCTATCTCACCCCAGGCCAAAACCTTGGGCTTTTTGGCTAATTGGAAAAGACTGGCCCAGGTTTCCGGAGTGGCCTCCACCGCATTATGGGGATGGACCCCAATGGCAGCATAAATAAATTCATAATCCTGGGCAAGCTGCACTGCACGTTTTGATGAAGGCAGATTAAATCCCGGATTCAGAATCCTGGTTATACCCGCAAGCTTAGCCCTTTCACAAACCTCAGCGAAATATTTCTCTTGGAAACGCGGATCATCCAAATGGGCATGTGTATCCCAAATCATTTAACTCGCGCCCCCCCTGGAATATCCTGATCCAAAGCTAAGACTTCCAGCTTATCACCATGTGAGGCAGCCAAAATCATCCCTTTGGAAACTATTCCTCTGAGTTTGGCAGGTTTTAGGTTAGCAACTATGATCACACGCCGGTTAATTAAGTCCTCCGGAGCATAATGCTGGGCAATACCCGCAACTAATGTGCGTATCTCCCCGGCTAACTCTACTTCTAATTTTAAGAGTTTATCCGTTTTTTCAACTTTTTCCGCTTTCAGAACTTTAACTACCCTTAGATCAAGCTTGGCAAAGTCATTCATCTCAATCTCTTCTTTTATGGGCTCAAAAATATCCCCGGGAATCTCCGCTTTCTGAACTGCGCTTGTTTCCCTGACCGGGACTTGATTGGGATTTGGATTTTCCGGCATCTTATCTTCTCCTTCTGATTCAACAAATTGAGAAATGTCGATCCGGGGAAAAATCGGCTGGCCTTTATGAACTACTTTGCCGGGAAGCAGAATATTCCAATTCGAACTGTCCTCCCACTTCAGGAGATCGTCATTACAATCCAATAATTCCCAAAGCCTGGGCGGTAAACCCGGCATAAAAGGTGCACAGAAAATTCCCAGGATTCTAATACACTCTCCAAAAGTATAAAGCACTGTATTCAGCCTGTCTGCAGAACCCTCGTCCTTGGCAAGTTTCCAGGGTTCTGTTTCATCAACATATTTATTACAGCGAGCCACAAAACGCCAAATTTGCTCCAGTGCTCCCGCCGGATCGAAAGCCTCCATTCGTTCCTGGACAGCTTCCCTTACCTGAGAACTTAAAGCTTTGAATTCCTGTTCCAGCTCAGTGTCTTGCCCAGGCTGAGGAATCACACCCTCCCGGTACTTAACAAGCATAGCCAAACTTCGGGAAACAAAATTCCCCAGATCATTTGCCAAATCACTGTTAAACCGTTCCACTAAAGAGTCTTCCGAATAAATCCCATCCGCCCCGGCAACAAGTTCGCGCAAAAGAAAATAGCGGATAGCGTCAGAACCATAGCGCTTAATCAATTCAAAGGAATCTTGAACATTACCCCGGGACTTGGAGATTTTTCCACCTTCTTTACTTAAAAACCAACCGTGCCCATAAACAACCTTTGGCAGGGGTATATTTAAAGCTAATAAAATGATCGGCCAAATTACGGCATGGAAACGCACAATATCTTTACCCATCAAATGTACTGTTGCCGGCCAAAATGTTTTATACTTTTCGCCGTCCGGATAGCCAAGTGCGGAAATATAGTTAACCAGGGCATCAAGCCAGACATAAACAACATGTTTGGGATTAAACGGAACCTTAATTCCCCAGTTTAGAGTCGTACGCGAAACACTAAGGTCTTCCAAACCATTCTCGATAAAACGAATCATTTCATTGCGGCGAGAAACCGGTTGGATAAAATCCGGATTTTCCCGAATATGTTTAAGCAAGGCCTCCTGATACTTGGAAAGACGGAAAAAATAACTTTCCTCTTTCAAAAGGTCCGGTTCCCGGCCGCAATCAGGGTTTGGACATTTCCCGTCAACCAGTTTACTTTCAGTCCAAAATGTTTCACAAGGTGTACAATACCAGCCCTGATACTCAGCTTTATAAATATCCCCTTGCTCAAAGAGTTTGGTAAATATCTCCTGAACAACAAGATGGTGACGTTCCTCTGTTGTCCTGATAAAATCATTATTGGAAATATCCAATTGCTGCCACAGGCTTTGGAAGCGTTCGACTATCCCGTCAACATAATCAAGGGGGTCCATATTCTGAGCTTGAGCGGAAAGCAATATTTTTTGAGCATTTTCATCAGTGCCTGTCAGGAAATAAACATCATTTCCCCGTAATCTTTGATAGCGGGCCAGAGCATCAGCCGCCACAGTGGTATAAGCAGTCCCAATGTGCGGACTTGAATTCGGGTAATAAATTGGAGTTGTTATATAATATCTCACCTTGCATCTCCC
>DATMXV010000225.1:0-2556 GCA_035561335.1 Desulfitobacteriaceae bacterium | reverse complement strand
TATGCATATATTCCGCAATAGTTTTTTTCAAATTTTTCATCCAGTCATTATTATTGCTAGGATAAAAAAACCGAGGATGGGGCCTCGGTCCTTTTATGGGCTTTTTATTTCAAATCAGTTATTTTACCACAATGCGGACATACCATGGGATCCTTTCCAGTCTGTTCTTTGAGCCGTTGTTCCCATTTCCTTCGTTTTATGCTTTTCTTTATTTTGACTATCCATTTCCTTGTTATTTTTTGCCAAGAAGATATTACCACCCGGCAAATTGCTTTGATTCGCCGGGAATATACCCCATAGTAAACAACTGTTTGCCACTGTTTTCTAAGCATATCAAAGGGAATATAGGCAGTCTTTTTCTTGGATTCGGATTTTCAGCAGGATATCCTACCGGCAGAAGAGCTACAACATGGATTGTTCAATCCCATCCAAAAACTGCTTTCCTTCAGCTCCATCTTCTAATACTCCAAAACTTCCCCATTTGAGAAAAGATAAATCAGTTTGTCCTTAACCTTCTTTCCGGTCAGCTTCTCCAGGGCCCGGGCATAATAACTGATTTGGGTCCTGTACCTTTCCCGGAGCAAATCCACCCTGCCCGGGGCCGCATAATCTGTCTTATAATCCAGAAGGACAATCCCGTCCTCTTCCTCAAAATAGCAATCGATAACTCCCTGCAAGAGCAGGGTCTCATTTTTATAGGCCTCTTCCGCCAGTTCCTTGTACACCTCCCGGCAGGGTATCTCAATATTAAAGGGTATCTCCCGGTTGACCTTTTCCACGGCCAGCATCCTTTTGCCCAAGGATGATTCCCGGAAACCCCGGATTTTAGCAACGTCAATACTCCGGGCTTGCTGCTCTGTCAAAAAGTCTTTGGCTATCATTTCCTCTATTTGAGCCTCAAGGTCTTCCTGCTGAAAATCCAGGTGCTGGAGGGCAAAGTGCATGATTGTGCCAACTTCCGCGGCACTTAAGCCTTTCTTTTCCTCCAGGAACTTCGGTTTCCTGACAAGCGCCGGGAGAGAAGCGGGCGCGCCGCTTCCCTCTGCCGGTTCTGCCTCAAAGCGCCTTTTCAACTCGGTTACGGAAAGCTTGGCCGGGATCCTGGAGATCCTGGCATAAGGATATTCCCAGCTCAGCCGCCGGGAGATTTCGGACGCAAACTCATACCCTGTCTCAACAGTATCCTTACCAATGGGTATTTCACCCGGACTGTTAAGCAATTCTGCCAGCCAGCGGCTGAATTCGCTTTCCGTATATTCTTTAGCAATCTTGCTGCTTAAGACATCGCTTTTCTTCCAGAAACGTACAGACCAGGCTGAGGGGTCTGCAAAGACAAGACCGGAAAACACCTTCCCGTTCTCGCTCTCACTTGTACTGCAGGCACTTTCCCGCAGGCTCCCGCAAGCCTGATGCCGGAGCAGGGCCGGTCCCAGCCAATCGAGATAGCGCCAGCCTTTAAGCATTTCATAAGCTGAAAGTTTATCCTCGGAAACTGTGGCCGTCTTCAGCCATTTCGCTGCCGCTTTGGGAATATCGCGCACTGTGCCCGTGATAATCAGCTTCTCCCGGGCCCTGGTCAAAGCCACATAGAGAATCCTCATTTCCTCGGAAAGAGTCTCTGTTTTAATCTTTTCCCGGATAGCCTGCTTGGGCAGCGAAGGATAGGAAAGCCTCAGTTTGCTGTCTACAACATCTGGACCAAAACCTAATTCCTGGTGGAGGAGAATACTCTTGTTCAGATCCTGGAGGTTGAACTTCTTGCCGCAGCCGGCCAGGATCACTACCGGAAATTCCAGGCCTTTGCTTTTATGGATGCTCATGATCCGCACGACATTCTCATTTTCACCCAGGATTTTAGCGCTCCCCATATCCCCTTTATTGCTTTTTAATTTATCAATAAAGTTAATAAAATTGAACAGCCCTTGATAGCTGGTTTCTTCAAACTGCCTGGCCCTTTCAAACAAGATCCTGAGATTAGCCTGTCTTTGCTCCCCGGCCGGCATAGCCCCGACTATCCCATAGTAGCCGGTTTCATTATAAAGCTGCCAGAGCAGTTGGTCTGTGGAAAGGTAGAGGGCCAGTTCCCTCCACCTCTGGAGGGCCTCCAAAAAAGCGGCGGCTTTGCCGGCAGCCTGGCTATGGTCGCCCTGACCCTGGTTTCCCTGAGCCTGGTTTCCCTGACCTTGGTTTCCCTGACCTTGGTTTCCCTGATGGCTACCCTGACCCTGGTTGCCTGCGGCAAGAACCTGCAGGGCTTGATAAAGGGCGGCTTTGCGGTCTGCCAGGCGCAGTTCCACCAACTCATCACTCGTAAAGGAAACCAGCGGCGAGCGGAGCACCGCCAACAGAGGGATATCCTGGAGCGGGTTATCAATAATCTGCAGGAGAGAGAGGATTACCTGTACTTCAGGGGTCTTAAAAAACCCGAGTCCGGTATCGGCAAAAGCCGGGATTCCCAGGACGGCCAATTCTTCCAGGAAGGTGTCGGACCATTTTTTGGTAGTACGCAGGAGGATAACGATATCCCGGTACTCGACCGGGCGGTATTCCTGAAGT
>DATMXV010000224.1:0-3179 GCA_035561335.1 Desulfitobacteriaceae bacterium | reverse complement strand
ATATATGGATAATTTTCAGAGCATGTCTACTAATACTAACGTTATTACCTGCTGTTTTGCTGACACAAATTATAATGAAGTTAATAATCACACAATTATCCCCAGAAAGAAAGCATTATTTAAGCCAAGTACCATACTTATCCACACTATCCACAAGGGGTTGTGGGTAACCTTCGACAATAAACAAGATAATGTCCAGGATCAGTAAACCCGCAGTCATTAATCAGCAGCTTAATCATCTACGTTATCCACAAACAACAGGATCAGGTCAAACCCAAGCCGGGTATGGCATTAAGTGTCCAGGGAGCAAAATCTTCCGCCAAATAGCGGTAATATCCGGCTGCAGCAATCATCGCCCCGTTATCCGTACAAAAAAGGGGAGGAGGAAATACCAGGCGTACCTGTTGATTAACCAATTCCAGAGTAAGTGTTTCCCTGAGTGATTGATTAGCGGCAACACCCCCGGCCAACAAAAGAGTCTTTACCCCTGTTTGATTTAAGGCAATTTTAGTTTTGCGGACAAGTACATCAACAATAGCTTGTTGAAAGGAAGCTGCCAAATCAGCTACATTTAATTCCTGACCTTTCATCCGGGCAGAATTTATCGTATTTAAGACTGAAGATTTTACTCCACTGAAACTAAAGTCCAAACTGCCGGGTTCCAGCATCGCCCGTGGAAAATCAAAAGCTTCAGCATCCCCCTCCCTGGCCTTACTTTGAATCTCCGGTCCCCCTGGGTAGCCTAAACCAAGGACCCGGGCAATTTTATCCAAAGCCTCACCGGCAGCATCATCTCTGGTTTTTCCTAAAACCCGGTAGTCTCCATGTCCCCTGAAAAGGATCAAATGAGTATGGCCGCCGGAAACCAACAAGGCCAAGAGGGGAAATTCCAAATCAGGTGTATGCAAAAAATTTGCATAAACATGGCCTTCCAAATGATTAATGCCCAGCAAAGGAATATTTAAAGCATAGGCCAGGGCTTTTGCCGCTGAAACCCCGACCAAAAGTGAACCCACTAATCCCGGCCCATAAGTAACAGCAACCGCCGAAAGGTCTCTAAAATCAAGTTTGGCCTCAGCGAGAGCTTGTCGGACCACAGCCTGCCAATGCAAAGAATGTTCCCTGGACGCAATTTCCGGAACTACTCCCCCGTATTTTTGGTGTGTTGCAACTTGTGATGTAATAATATGGCTTAACAGAACAGTACCATTTAACAGCACTGCTGCGGAAGTATCATCACAGCTTGTTTCTATTCCCAAGATATATATTCCCTTATTTTTTTCGGTATTCACTCAGCGGTCACTTCCCAAACTTTGCTTCTTCTTAATTATTAAGCTCCACCCACATTATCAAAGCATCTTCACGGTTATCGCTGTAATAACCTTTACGGACCCCGACTATTACAAAACCAAGCCTCTCATAAAGCTGCCTTGCCGCCAGGTTAGATATCCTTACCTCCAGGGTCATCCGTTTCATGCCCTTGCCGGACATATTTCTCATCACAGAGTTTATGAGGAACTTCCCCAAACCACGACAGCGGTATTCAGGAGAAACAGCTATATTCGTAATGTGTCCTTCATTCAATATATCCCATAAACCCATATAACCAACCACATGTCCGTCCACTATAAGACAAAAATACCGTGCATAATCATTATCTTTCAATTCTGCTATAAAAGACTCTAAAGACCAGGGAAGGGAAAATGACAGGTGTTCAATAGCAAGAACAGCCTTTAAGTCCTCAATTTGCATTGGGCGAATACTCTTAGTCTCCATCAGTCCCGGCCCTCCGCACCTGGTGTCTTTTCACCCAGTTAACCTCAGCTTCTGAGAGGCGGATATAATATGGCTTAATTATGTCACCTTCCGGTTTAGCAAGCCATCTTTCCCATACTGCCCTGGCAACATAAGCCCCTCGGGGCAAACTTTCAAACTCCGGGAGAAATTTAGCTCTTTCTCCCAAAATACTGCAGATCATTTCTTGTGCTTTGACAACTGCATCTCCGGCAAACCAGATTGGTTTTTGTAATTGGGCTAACTTTTCCAACCATTCGCCCGGTTTCACGGCACAAGGCTGATCAAGACAGACAGTTGTTCCCTGCCCCAGGTCCCAGGAATATCTGGCCGTATACCATTCATTTTTACGGGCATCCAGGATAGGAACAATATCCCCGTCACGTCCATAGCCTGCCCAGGCCAAGGCATCAAGGGATAATACACCAAGTACAGGTATTTTTAATACCAGGGCCAAACCTTGAGCAGTAGCAATCCCAATCCTGATTCCGGTAAATGAACCGGGCCCACGGACAACCCCAATCAGGTCCAGATCATTAAGACGCCAGGCCGAGGCCTCTATCAGTTGTTTTAACATCGGGATTAACCGTTCAGAATGATTTAAGGCAGTATGTAAAAATCCTTCAGCCACCAAATGATTATTCTCGGCTAACGCCAAAGCTGTCACTTTTGTAGTAGTATCAATGCAGAGATATTTCATGGTTTGTATCTCCTAAAACTTCATTTGTCAAAACCTTGAAAGCGTTCTTCCCAATCTCCAGTCATAGCCTTAAAGGTTATTTTGCGAGGCATCTCGCCATTACCCTCAATCCATATTTCCAAAATATCATCCGGCAGGTAATCCCGGGCTATTTCCGGCCATTCGATCAGACAGACAGCTTCCTCCTGAAAGCAATCCATAACCCCGATTATTTCAAGCTCTTCAGGCTGCCGCAAGCGATAAAGATCCATATGAATCAGATCTATCCCCTTTCCTGCGGACTCACCGGTATATTCCTGGATCAAAGTAAAAGTCGGGCTGGTCATAGGAACCGTCACTTTCAAGGCCTGTCCTACACCTTGAGCCAAAGCTGTTTTGCCTGAACCCAAATCACCCGCTAAACAAACGACATCCCCTCCGCGTAAAAGCTTACCCAGCCTTTGTCCCCATAAATTAGTTTCCTGAGCACTCCTGCTCCAGACAGTTAATTCCATGGCATCTATCCCCCCTTGATCAATTCATAATTCATAATGCATTTAATCAATTCATAATTCATAATGCTTAATGCTTAATTTACGATGGAGAATAAACTTCAATTATGAATTCCCGGAGAGTAAATTATTTAAAAAGTACTTAAAATGCCTTCCAAAACATTATCTGTTGAGTTAGCTTTTGGACTGTTACT
>DATMXV010000223.1:0-17420 GCA_035561335.1 Desulfitobacteriaceae bacterium | reverse complement strand
AAATAGCATAAATTCAAGAAACCTAAAATCGTTTGAAATAATAATTGATAATTTAAAATAAGGACCTCTGAAAACTAGAGGTTCCTTTATTATTTAGTGGGTTAGGAAGAGCGTGTCGCCCTACGTTTTCAAATCAACGTTCTGCGACACGTCTGTTTTTGTTTAAAAAATTTGACACAACCGATTAACCGGGCTTATCATTAACTAGTAGTTTAGTAAACTACTAATACGGTTAATTATTATCTAACCCGGAACTTACTTAAGAACAAACCGTACCTTAGCAAGAATCTTGAAGGAGATGTGTTAGATTTAATGGATAAGTCCAGGAAAAAAGAACTGATAAAAAATTATAAGCAAATGAAACTACCAATGGGAATATTTATAGTTCGTAACAAAGTAAATAATAAGTGCTTTCTGCAAACAACTCAAAACTTAAGAGGTGTAATAAACGGAACAATGGTCAGACTGGAAGGCGGGATCCATCCTAACCGGGAGTTACAAAAGGAATGGAAAGAATTAGGTCCGGAGAATTTCACGATTGAAATTCTGGAAAACCTTGAGTATGACAAGAATGAAGCAAAGACTGACTATAATGAAGAACTGTCTTTATTACAGATGATTTGGGAAGAAAAACTGGCTAAGGAAAACCTGGAATTCTACAAAAAAAGAATATAAATATTTATACTCTCACGCAAAACAGTAATCTTATAAAGATTATTTGGGGAGAAAATTATGAAAAAGAAAAAAATAACCCTGGTCCGTAAACCAAGGACCAGGTCTCTCTTCAATACCGGCACCCGCCCTCATAAATCAAAAAAAGACTATACCCGAAAGGCAAAGCATAAACAGAATATATCTGAAGACGGAGATTAATCAGAATATTAATTTTCTTAAGTAAGGTTTTGCAGTTTCGGCCAACATATATTAAAATATTTGCTAAAGAAAAAATGGAAAATATTTATTTTAACAATTGGGGGGCAAAAGGAAGAAAATGACTAACAACACTATTGAAACACGGGAATTTCAAACCGAAATCAGGCAATTGCTGGATATTGTGATTCACTCTCTTTATACGGACCGCCAGATTTTTCTGCGCGAGTTAATCTCCAACGCCGCCGATGCCCTTGAGAAACTGCGCTATACTCAAATTAGCGGTCTGGAGATTGTTGATCCTGATTTACCTTTGGAAATTACAATTGAAGCCGATGATTCCGCACATACCTTGACAATCAGCGATACCGGAATTGGCATGACCAGGGAGGAGCTTATTGAAAATTTAGGAACCATAGCCCACTCAGGCTCCAAAGAATTCTTTCAAAAACTTAAAGAAGGGGATAAGAAAGATTTAAATTTAATCGGTCAGTTTGGGGTAGGATTTTATTCCGCTTTTATGGTAGCGGAAAAGGTTACTTTATTTACCCGCTCTATTGATCCTGAAGCAACCGGCTGCCTTTGGATTTCAGAAGGAACCGGCAATTATTCTCTTGACGTTGCCCCTGAACAATCCCGGGGAACGAAGATAATTCTCCACTTTAAGGAAGACGCTTGGGAATACGGTAACGTAGATACAATTAAACGTATTATCAGGCAATATTCTTCTTTTGTTCCTTTCCCCATTAATGTTAACGGGGAAAAAGTGAATACAGTCCAGGCACTTTGGACTAAAAATAAAAATCAGATCAGCGAAGAAGAGTACACCGAATTTTATAAATATATAGCCAATGCCTATGATGAGCCTCAGTTCCGCTTGCATTTTTCCTCTGATGCTCCGATTTCAATTAACGCTCTGTTGTTTGTTCCCAAAGATAACTTCGAGATCCACGGTTTCGGCCGTACTGAACCCGGGGTTAATCTTTACTGCAAAAAGGTCCTGATCCAGGAGCAGGCCCCGGATATTTTACCGGAATGGTTACGTTTTGTTAAGGGGGTTATTGACAGCGAAGAACTGCCCCTTAATATCTCCCGGGAAACTATGCAGGACAGTGCCCTGATTGTTAAACTGAACAAAGTTGTAACCGGCAGGTTCCTCAAGTTCCTGGCCGAGCAGGCGGAATCCGAACCGCAAAAATACCAGGAATTCTGGAAGAAATTTCAGATGTTTCTTAAGGAAGGCGCGGCAAACGACTTTAACCACCGTTCAGATTTGCTAAAATTACTGCGTTTTGAATCTTCTAAAACTGAGGAAAATCAACTCATTTCCCTGGCTGACTATCTTGGGCGGATGAAGGAAAATCAAAATGCAATTTATTTCCTGAATGGTCCAAACCGCGAGACAATCGAGGCCGGTCCTTATATAGAAATATTTAAAAATAATGACTTCGAAGTAATTTATACTAACGAAGCGATTGATGATTACATTTTTGGTTTAGTCAGGGAGTTTGAAGGCAAAAAAATCCTCTCCGCCGATCAAAATGATTTGGAATTACCGGAACCCGAAGAAAAACCCGCTGCTGAAGAATCCTTGACTGCGGAAGAAATTTCTGCTCTGACTAAATGGCTTAAGGAGACCCTGGGAGAGAAAGTAACTGAAGTGCGGGAATCCAAAAGACTGGTAGACAGCCCGGCAATTATCCTTACAACCCATGGTACCCACAGTATGCACCGGGTAATGCAGCTAATGAGCAAGGAGCTGAATTTCTCCGATTCCTGTATCTTCGAAATCAACTCCCGCCACCCCTTGATTAAGCGCTTAAACTCCTTAATTGTTAAAAACGATCCGTTTGCGAAAGTCGCCTCAGAACAACTCTTTGAAAATGCCCGGATTTCCGCCGGTCTCCTGGTAGACCCCAAGGAAATGGTCAGCCGTTTGTATCAGATTCTGGAACGCTCCCTTGGTTAGATCATCTTTAGTTTACTCTGAAAATAAATTGCCTAAATGGCAGTGCACGTTCATTGTCCAGCACCTGCGGCTGGATGAATTCCTGCTGCTCATAATATTCAACTGCCTTTTTGGTTAAGTCACATACCCGGCTGGCGGTGGCGATATCAACAAAATGGCAGGCATCACGGCTGCACTTGTCAAGGGGTACAAACTAAAAAAGGCAAAAAAATACGGCAGGGCGTTTAATTGCCCTGCCTTGTCGTTCAGATTGTCGGCGGTAGACGCTTAGTGATTACAGCTTGGAAATATAATGGTCATACCATTTTTATTTTCTATATTTTTTTACCAATATAGAAAACATATCCATAATACTGTTTATATTTTGAATACAATTCCGCCTCATACTTCATATTTGCAATAAAAGCCTCTGCGATTTTATTCCCAGCATATTTTTCCAATAATGCTTTTTGCGCTGTTTCCCGCGGAATAAAATAATTATCCGTCCAGCATTTTTCAGGCAATGTAAATGCGGCAACAAGATTATAACCGGCTTTTTGCATTATTGAAATATTATGCCCTATTGTGTCAATTTCAGGAACAGCATCAACCCAAAACTTTTCAATTTCAGCGGGGCGTTCATCGGTAAACCATGACTCATATGTTACGGCAATATAGCCGTCTGTTTTGAGGAAGTCCTTCCAATAGTTTAAGCCTTTTTCAAAACCAATATTGGCAATAGCGCCTTCAGACCATATAAGGTCAAATTCTTCTTTTTGGAAAGAAAGATTTTCCATTGAGCCAACAAGGCCATTTACTCTTTCTTGGAGATTTAATTTTTTGGCATTATCGTTAAAAATATTTATAAAATCGGGGAAAAAATCTACGCCAGTGATATTTCCGGTAATATTTTGCGCAAGAACCATTGTTTGCCCACCAGTTCCACAGCCTAAATCTACTACCCGTGAAATTTTATTAAGATTATCCAGAAAACTTAATGCCTTAATAGTCATTTCAGGGCTACCAGGCCCTTGCCGTTCCAACCCTACATGTAATTCACAAATTAAGTTTAAGTCAAAATCGTGAATTGATGTTTGTTCATTTTCCATTTTTTACTCCTCAATTCAGTATTGTTTCAATTATTCATTTATTGTTTGACAACCCCTAATCTTATATATTATACCGCAATCGCCCCCGTTTTTCAGTCAAATTTTCATGGCCCGGTCAAATTTGGGCGAATGTGCTTAAGCAAGCATGTGAGTCTATTTACAACATACATTAGTCAATTAAGAGGCATACTATCCTCGTCAGGTCACCAATTATTCGGAAAGGGGAGATTGCCGTGGGTAAACATAAAAAAACAGCAAGGCCTAAATCTTCAGTAACTATAAGCGACCCGCATTATACTGAATATGATATGCAAAAGGAACGCAACATCCAGGGACTTCCGTCACACAAACCCTAAAAGACTGCTGTTTAACGCAGAGAGTGCTGAAGGCACTCTCTTGCCGTTCCGGGCAATTGGAAAATATTATTGCCGGAATAATATTTTCTTTACAATAAAGGATAATGATCGTATAGTATTCAGTACAGATCTGATCCAGGTTATATAATGCAGGCCCTAAAAGAATTACACTTGTTTATACTTGTTTACGGAAGGTAGATATGTCGGATAACAGTAATCCTAATTCTCCTAATTTACGTAAAGGCTATACAACCGGAAGCTGTGCCGCCGGAGCGGCCAAAACAGCCTGCTTGCTTCTTAAGGGAGAAACTGCTCCTCTGCGGAGTGTTTCAATCCCTCTGCCTGATTCCTCACGTTTGACCCTGCCTGTGCACTGCCATGAATTAAATGCCCGGGAAGCAAAAGCAGTAATTTTAAAGGACGGGGGAGATGACCCTGACATTACCCACGGCTTGGAAATTCAGGCTACGGCGAGAATCAGATCGGAGCATGGCGCCGTTCACTTATCCGCCGGCCAGGGAGTAGGAACTGTAACCAAAAAAGGCCTGGCTGTTCCGGTGGGGGAAAAAGCTATAAATCCCGTACCCCGTAAGATGATTGAAGCAGCTGTCCGCGAAGTATTTCCTCAAGCAGAGGTGGAAATATTTTTGGAAGTACCGGATGGGGAAAAAATCGCCCTGCAGACTCTTAATCCCCGTTTAGGAATTATCGGCGGTATTTCCATCCTGGGAACAACCGGAATTGTCCGTCCTATGTCTGAAGAGGCCTTTAAAACCTCACTTCTCCCGCAGCTTGATCAGGCCGTAGCTTATGGGTGTAAAACTGTCATTCTCACCCCCGGAAATTATGGTTTCAGAGTTGCTTGCGAATCCCTGAAGGCTCCTCAGGAGGCAGTAATTCAAATGGGTAACTTTGTTGGTTATATTTTGGAAGCAACTGCCGAACGCCGGCTGGAAAGCATTATTCTTTTGGGACATATTGGTAAATTAATCAAAGTAGCCGGCGGTATTTTCCACACTCATAACCGGATCGCTGATGCCAGGATGGAAATATTAGTGGCCCACGCGGCCCTTGCCGGAGTCCCCGCGCCAATTCTCCAGGATCTGGCTGCGATCCCCACGATTGAAGGAGCGGCCCAGGAGCTTATTGCTTTGGGGAAACAAACTATTCTTTTTAATCTGGCTGAACTTGCCAGCAAACGGGCCCGGGATTTTCTTCAGCGAGAGCACAGAATTGGTACTGTCTTCACCCTGATGAACGGGCAATTTATTGGCTGGGATGATCAGGCCCAACAACTGGCCGGCAGCGAAGGCTGGTGTTGGCCATTAGGAGATTTTTGATCCTAATTGCAGGATTTTCGCTAATTTAAGCGAATATATTATAATGTAATATTTATACTCTTCTCCAGGTTCCTCAAAAGAAATGAGGTGTAAAAGGGAAGCCGGTGAAATTCCGGCGCGGTCCCGCCACTGTGAACAAATTGTTTTCCGGAACAATTTGCAGCCAGAGACCTTTCTGAGAGAAAGTCACAGACCTACGTAAGATAGGAGATGTGTTATTGTTAACCATTTCGAGCCGTAGAGGCTCATTTTTGTTTTAACAGGTCTTAATTATATATCGATATGGAATGGATGATTTTTATGATTCACGTTATTGGTATCGGTCCCGGACAAGCGGAATGGCTCCCCCAGGCTACCCACGATCTTGTTAAGAAATGCGATGTTTTAGTAGGAAGTTCCAGGGCGCTCCAGCTTTTTCCTCATTTTAAAAAAGGCCAGCATCATCTTACCGGAGATCTTATTCAGGGCTTACAGCTGATTGCCCGGCTTCTGGATGACGACCTGATTGTCGGTGTCCTGGTTTCCGGTGATCCCGGATTCTTCAGCTTTTTACCTGCTCTGCGCCGGGAATTCCCTGAACAAGGCATAATTGTTCACCCCGGAATCAGCTCTCTGCAATTTGCTTTTGCCAAAGCAGGTTTGTGCTGGAACGATGCTTCCTTCGTCAGTGTCCATGGCCGGGAATTATCTGCCCTTCCCCGGTCGATTACCAAACCGTTAGCCGTTTTAAGCGGTGGCGTAAATTCTCCCCAAAAAGTTGCGCAACTCTTATTGGAACGCGACATTAACCCGACGATTTCTATCGGCAATGCTTTAAGCTATCCGGAAGAATTCTGGCAGACAATGGATGCCGAGCATTTGGCCAGATACCCTCATCAACTGGAAAATGCTATTCTGATTGTTTACCCAACCCCCAGGCAAAGTTCCTGGCAGAGCAGCAGTATGCGCATTGGGATCCCTGATCGGGAGTTTATTCGTGGGGAAGTCCCGATGACCAAAGCAGAAATACGTATTCAAGTATTGGCAAAAGCCCAGATATCTTCGGCAAACCATGTTCTGGACATAGGCGCCGGAACAGGAAGCATCAGCATTGAAGCCGCGGCCCTGGCCGTTGAGGGTTTAGTTTATGCCGTAGACAATGATCCGGAAGCCCAACAGCTTATTCGAACTAATCAACGTAAATTTGCCGTTCCCAACCTGGAATTAATCGCCGGGGAAGCGCCGGATGTTTTTCCCCGCATACCCCCGGTTGATGTTTGTATTATCGGCGGCAGCGGCGGCCGTTTGGAAGAAATTTTACGCAAACTTCCTTTGGTGACAGAAGGCAGGCTGGTGATGACAGCAGTAACCCTAGAAAACATAGCCAAAGGCTTGGAAATCCTTAAAGAACTTAATTATCAGGATCTTGAGGTTTCCTCTATCCAGGCCGTCCGTTGGCCGGAAATTAACCGTCTGCATATGGCTCAATCCCTGAACCAGGTGTTTATTTTGTCTGCGCGCAAAGGAGGTAAATCATGACCTTGACCTGGGGTAAATTCTACGGGGTGGGAGTCGGTCCGGGAGATTCCCGGTTCCTTACTTTACGAGCTGTCGAAGTCCTGCAGACTGTTGACATCATAGCGATCCCCAAATCAAAATTGGAACGGGAAAGTGTGGCCTGGGAAATAGCCCGGAAACATTGCCGGCATCAGGCTGAACTCCTGGAATTGGCAATGCCGATGACTGCTGATCAGGCTGTACTCCAAAAAGCCTGGCAGGATGGGGCCAGAGCAATTTTAAGCGAACTCCAAAAGGGACGTTCAGTTGCTTTTGTTACTCTTGGCGACGCCTCCCTTTACAGCACCTACGCCTACTTACTTGATAATCTGCGCCCCACCCTTCCCGAAGAACTGATTGAAACGGTTCCGGGGATTACGGCCATGTCCGCAGCCGCTGCCCGGATCAATACTCCTTTGGCAGTTGGGGACGAACCATTGCTTGTTTTGCCAAGTTCGGAAGGTATCAACAATTATCTTGATTTCCCCAACCTGGTATTGTTAAAGGTATCCCGCCGGCTTCCTCAATTATTGGAGGTTTTGTCCGGTTCAGAAAAACTGTCTGTTTTACTGACACGCCTTGGCCAAGCGGGCGAGGAGATCCGGCGGCAGCCGCAACCTGAGGATATTGGACCGGAAGAGAAGATCGATTACTTAAGTCTCATGTTAGTCAAGAATAAACCTAGGAGGGAAAAATAATGGGTGAAGTTATTTTCGTGGGTGCCGGACCCGGTGATCCTGAACTGATCACAGTTAAAGGTTTCCGGGCCCTGGAACGGGCCGACCGGGTAATTTATGCCGGCTCCTTGGTTAACCCTGAACTTCTTAAAATCTGTGCCGCAGGTACTCCTGCGCATGACAGTGCCCGGCTTACTCTGGAAGAAGTTATTGATTTGATAAAAAACGGAATTAATAATAACGAAACTATTGTGCGCTTGCATACCGGTGACCCCTCCATGTACGGGGCCATCCAGGAACAGATGGATACCTTGAACAAGCTTAATATCAGCTATTCAATTATTCCGGGGGTAAGTTCGGTTTTCGCCGCCGCCGCCGCCGTTCAACGGGAATTTACTCTTCCGGGGGTAAGTCAAACCCTGATTCTGACCCGGATGGCCGGGCGCACCCCGGTCCCCGCCAAAGAAAGTTTAGCGGCCCTGGCCCAGCATCAGGCAAGTATGGCTATTTTCTTAAGTGTGCAAGACCTTGGTCAGGTTGTGCAGGAACTGTTGACAGGCTACCCTGCCGGCACTCCGATTGCCGTGGTTTACAAGGCGAGTTGGCCGGAAGAGCAAATCATTTGGGGAACTTTGGCAACAATTGTTGAACAGGTATCTGCCGCAGGTGTAAGAAAAACCGCTCAAATCCTGATCGGCGGCTTTCTGAACAGTTCCTATGACCGTTCCAAACTTTACGACCCCGGGTTTTCTCATGAATACCGGACAGGAAACCAAGCATGAAAATTGCAATTATCGCTTTGACTAAACAGGGGAAAAAAACTGCCCTGAGATTAAAGCAGCACCTGCCTGAAGAAACTGATCTTTATCTCCATGAGCATAGCAAGCCCCAGGATCCGGCTTTCTCTTTCAAAATTTTACGCGAACTTATGCCCAAACTTTGGCCTGCCTACCCGGTGCTGATCTTTATTATGGCGGCAGGGATCGTAACCCGGCAGGTTGCCCGTTTTTTGGAGAGCAAAGCAAAAGACCCTGCGGTACTTGTGTTAGATGATAACGGCCGCTTTGTGATCCCTTTATTATCCGGCCATCTGGGCGGAGCTAACGCCTGGTCCCGCTATCTGGCCGATCTTCTGCAAGCCACGCCAATCATAACTACAGCTACCGATGGCGCCAGCCTGATTGCTCCGGACGAATATGCCCGGCGTTTAAGCTGGAAAGTCTGGCCTCTGGCCAATCTAGCGGGAATTAACCGGCTGCTCCTGGAACGGGGGTACCTGACAGTTTGGACAGAATATACCCTGGCAGAAAAACATCCGTTAAAGTCAGATATTAAATATATATTTCTTTCCGAAAATGAGTCTGAAAAAGCTGATCTGATCATATCTGCTTTCCCGAAAGCCCCTGAGACTAAAATATATTTAATCCCTCGCTCCCTCGGAGCAGGGATTGGCTGCAGGAGGGGTATTGCCCCGGAAACCGTTTTACGGGCAATTTCGCAAGCCCTGGAACAGGTTGGGGCTGCGCGGGAGGCCCTCGGCGGGATCTACAGCATTGACCTTAAAGCTGACGAACCGGGATTATCCCAAGCCGCAGAGGCCCTGGGGATACCATTTAAATGTTTTTCTTCCGAGTGTATTCAGGAAGTTAATGATCAACGAAATTTAACTAAATCAGAGTTTGTAAAAAACAAAATAGGAGTGGATGGAGTTTGCGAAGCAGCGGGCATACTGGGGACTCAGATGGGCGAACTGATCTTGCCGAGGTTAAAACTGGCAGGGGAAGGGATAACAATCGCCCTCAGTCGCCGAAAATCTTTGTCGTGGGAATCGGACCCGGAGATCCCGTTCATATGACTTCCCGGGTAAAAGAGATCTGGTCGGAAGTTGATATTATTGCCGGTTACAAAACTTATGTTGATTTAATCCGGCCCTATCTTTGCGGGCAGCAAATTATCGCTACTGCCATGCATCAGGAAGTGGAACGCTGCCGGGAAGTTGTCCGTTTGGCTGCGCTTGGGCAGAGGGTGGCTTTAGTCAGCAGCGGGGACGCCGGAATATACGGCATGGCCGGGATCTTAATTGAGTGTTTGGAACAAGCCGGCAAATTGCAGATCCCGTTGGAGATTATTCCCGGGATTACCGCGGCCAATGCCTCTGCTTCTCTTTTGGGGGCACCCTTAATGCATGATTTTGCCGTTATCAGCCTGAGTGATCTCCTGACACCCTGGGAAATAATTGCCCGCCGGGTTAAGTTGGCAGCCCAGGGCGATTTTGTCCTGGCTATCTATAATCCCAAAAGTCAGGGACGGACTACGCAGATCGAAGAAGTGCGTAAGATTCTGCTGGAATACAGATTACCGGAAACTCCTGTCGGCCTGGTACGGGAAGCCTTACGGGGAAGGGAATCTTCTGTACAGATTACCTCACTTGAAGAGTTTACTAAACATCAGATTGATATGTTGACCACTGTCATCATCGGCAACTCCCAGACCCGGAGAATCGGTCCTTACATGGTCACCCCAAGGGGCTACAAATTATGAAATACCTGGTCCTCGCCGGAACTTATGACGGCCGCCTGCTGGCAGAGGAATTAAAAGCCCGTGGTCACAAAGTTGTCGTATCAACCTTAACGGAATATGGTGCGGATCTGGCCCAGGAGGCCGGAATTAAGGCCCGTTCCGGGGCCCTGGATAAGGAGTCCTTTCTGCAATTGCTGGAAGCCCAGGCCTTTTCTGCGGTCATCGACGCTACCCATCCGTATGCTACGCAAATCAGGAAATTGTCCCAAAGCGTCTGCCGGCAAATTAAGCTGCCTTACTTTCGCTGGCAAAGGTCATCCCTCCAAACCTTCACCCATCCCTTGATTCACTGGACTAAGGACTTGAATTCGGCCGCCAGGAAAGCTGCTGAATTGGGCCGGCGTATTTTCTTGACAACCGGCAGCAATTCTTTAAACCACTGGCTGGAAACCCCGGAATTCGCCGGGAAACGAATCTTTGTCCGGGTCCTGCCAACCTCTGCGATTCTCCAGCGCTGTGAAAGGTCAGGCCTGAAACCCTCGCAGATAATCGCTGCTCAGGGTCCATTTTCTCAAGCCTGGAACGAAGCTGTAATCCGGCAGTTAAAGATTGAGGTTGTCATTACTAAAGACAGCGGGAAAGTAGGGGGTACTCTGGAAAAAATCCGGGCCTGTCTCAACCTGCAAGTACCGATTGTGATCTTGCAGCGCCCTGAAGAAACCACTTCAATGACATTGACAAAATTTATTGAACATATGGAGGAACAGTTATGCACACCGAATTGATCATCCTGGGCCACGGCAGCAGGCGGACAGAAGCCAATGAAGGCTTTTTGGAGGTCGCCCGTAAGGTTACGGAAATTATGAAACAGGAAGTATCCCCGGCTTTTATGGCCCATTCAACCCCTGATCTGCCGGAAGTTGTCCTGGAAAAGATCGGCCTTGGGGCAAAACGGATCGTAATCATGCCTTTATTCCTTTTCCGCGGGGTCCATGTTTCTGTAGATATTGATGAGGAATTAAGGGAAATCCGCCTTAAAAACCCCAACACGGAAATCATAATCACCGCTGAGCTTGGGGCGGACGATACAATCGCCCAATTAGCCTGTTCAAGGATTAAGGAGGTCCTGTAAACATGAGTTATATCAGAAACCCGGAATCTATTGAGCAGGAAAGCATGCGGATAATCAGGAATCAGCTTCAGCTTTCCTGGCCGGAGAAGGAACTCCCTGTTGTCCAGCGTTTGATCCATACCAGCGGTGATATCTCTTTGGAAGGGGCCATTGCCATCCATCCCCAGGCAATTGAAGCAGGATTACAGGCTTTAGCCGGCGGGGCAGACGTTATAACCGACGTCGAGATGGTCAGGACCGGCATTTCCCAAAAATATATGCAGCAATTAAAAGGAAAGGCGGAGTGTTTTCTCAAAGATCCCCGTGTTCCGGAACTGGCCCAGGCCTGGGGAATTACCCGCTCGATGACAGCATTTCGTCTTCACGCCGCTGAACTGCCCGGCTCGATTGTAGCAATCGGCAATGCGCCTACTGCTTTATTTGAGGTCCTGCGCCTGGCAGAGGACCCTGCCTGCCGTCCCGCCCTGATTATCGGGATCCCGGTGGGCTTTGTCGGCGCAGCGGAAGCGAAAGAATTGCTTTGGCAAAGACAGGAGCTGCCCTCCATTACTGTAAAAGGAACCCGCGGGGGCAGCCCTTTGGCCGCAGCTGCCGTCAATGCCCTTATTTATACCTTATTAAAACGGATTATTTAAAAAATTGAGAGAAGGACTAAATATGAGTCAAAATCAACCTCTGAAAGTTAATTCCCCCCTAATGATTCAGGGTACCTCCTCAAATGTGGGCAAGAGTGTTTTGGCAGCAGCTTTTTGCCGCATCTTTTATCAGGAGGGTTATCTTACCAGTCCTTTCAAAGCCCAAAACATGGCCCTGAATTCCTTTGTAACTATTAAGGGCGGGGAAATGGGCCGGGCCCAGGTTGTTCAGGCCCAGGCGGCCGGCCGGGAGCCTGATGTCATAATGAATCCGATTTTATTAAAGCCTACCGGCCAGGCCAGCTCCCAAGTAATAATTTTAGGTAAACCCCAGGGCAACCTCACGGCAATGCGTTATCATGGTGAATACCAGCGCAAAACCTGGCCTATTGTCCGGGAATGCCTGGAGAAACTGATTAAGGAAAACGAAATTCTGATTATTGAGGGCGCAGGCAGTCCGGCGGAAGTTAATCTAAAACAAAATGATATTGTCAATATGCGGGTAGCTCTGGAGATTAATGCTCCGGTCTTGTTGGTGGCCGATATTGACCGGGGCGGCGCCTTAGCTTCCGTAGTCGGAACCCTGGAGCTGCTCGAACCCCGGGAAAGAGAGCTTGTTAAAGGAATTATTCTGAATAAATTCAGAGGGGATATCAAACTTTTGCAGCCGGCCCTTGATTTTCTGGTGCAAAAGACCGGAATTCCTGTTTTAGGGGTTATCCCCTATTATACGGATTTCAGTATTCCTGAGGAAGATTCTGTGGTTTTGGATAAAGAACTTGCTAGCAGTCAGCAAATTAATTGTGCAGATTTATTGGACATCGTTGTGATCAGATTACCTTTTATTTCTAATTTCACCGATTTTGACGCTCTGAGGGATGAACCTGACGTTCAGCTTCGTTATGTCAATAAAGCTGAGGATTTGGGGAATCCGGATTTAGTAATCCTGCCCGGAAGCAAAAACACCTTGGACGATCTGGGCTTCCTGCACGAAAGCGGCCTGGCTGTAATGTTGAAACAGCGCTGGCATAACTCCGGTCCGGTTATGGGGATTTGCGGGGGATATCAAATGATGGGACGCCTGGTGCGTGATCCCTATCATACGGAATCAAATCGGGATGAAATTCCCGGACTGGACATCCTGCCGATGGAAACTGAATTCTACCCGGAAAAATATACTGTTCAAAGCCAGGGCAGGATCATTGGCAACAACCTGTTTTTAAAACGTTGTCAAGGTCAGACAGTTGTTGGCTATGAAATTCATATGGGCCGTTCCTTTGCCGATAAAGGAACAAATTATTTATTTGAATTATCAGCCGCTGACAGCACTTATCTTGACGGCTTAAGCGCCGGGTCGGCCCTGGGTACCTACCTGCACGGAATTTTTGACAATGACAAGTTGCGCCGGTCTTTATTGGAGTGGCTCTGGGAACGAAAAGGAAAGGAACGCCCGCCGGACAATACTCCCTCCCAGGCTGCTCTTCGGGAGATTGCTTTTAATCAACTTGCTGATTTGGTGCGCAGGAACATGGACCTGCCGGCACTCCGGGCAATCATGGGCTTATAACTATGCAGCCTTTTATCTTATTCTTTGCTTTTTTAACAGATCAAATCATCGGCGATCCGCCCAAAATTCCCCATCCTGTTGTCCTGATGGGCAAAGTTATAGATTATCTGGAAAACAAGCTGAATCACGGCAGTGCGCAAAGCCGGCGTTTGCAGGGGGTTGTTTTAACCATTATCCTGGTGGGGGGAAGTTATTTTCTTACCTGGAGCCTGCTTAAGGTTTCGGAATTTATTCACCCTTATCTGAAATACATGATAGAGATTTATCTTGTTGCGACTACAATTGCCGTAAAATCTCTCCTTGAAGCAGGGAAAGGAGTACTCGTTGAACTGCAAAACTCTAATCTGGCCCAAGCACGCCTCCGGCTGTCCTGGCTGGTCAGCCGTGATACAACCAACTCGTCTGAAACCGACATAGTCAGGGGAACTATCGAAACTTTGGCCGAAAACTTTGTCGACGGCATCCTTTCGCCGCTTTTCTTTGCTGCTCTGGGCGGCGCGCCCCTCGCTATGGCTTATAAAGCAGTCAGTACTTTAGACTCCATGGTCGGCTACCGCAATCAACGCTACGAAAATTTCGGCTGGGCAGCGGCAAGATCTGATGATTGGGCCAATTTTCTGCCGGCCAGGTTATGTGTGCCAATCTTATTGACTGCCGGAACTGTTTTAAAGCTGCCTGTTAAATATGCCTGGCATACCTGGCAGCGGGATGCCGCTAAGCATCCCAGTCCCAACGGGGGGAACCCGGAAAGTATTGTTGCCGGCCTGCTGGGAATCCGTCTGGGCGGCGTCAACATTTATCATGGTCAGGAACACTACCGGGCGGAAATGGGGGAAGCCCGGCATAGGGCAACTTTCCAGGACATCAGCCGGTGCCTGTCCCTGATCCGGGTTGCCGCCTGGTTAGCCCTGATTCCTATATTGGCCCTCTCAGCCCTGGTCTATTACCTGCTGTAAAAGGAGAAGTACGATGAATATTCCTCGAATCGTTATTGCCGGAACTCATAGCGGCGTAGGAAAAACCACAATTGCCACGGGGATTATGGCCGCCTTGAAACAGCGCGGCCGTCCGGTCCAAGGGTATAAAATCGGACCGGACTATATTGACCCCAGTTATCATGCCGCCGCTACCGGCAGGCCATCCCGCAACCTGGACCGCTGGCTTTTGGGTAAACATCTGAAATCCCTCTTCACCCGGACTGCGCCGGGACAATGGGCGGTAATTGAGGGTGTCATGGGAATGTTTGACGGCATGAGCGGAACTAAAGGTTTTGGCAGTACGGCCGATATTGCCAAAGAACTGAAGGCGCCGCTTATCCTGATTATTAATGCTGCTTCCATGGCCAGAAGCGCGGCAGCCTTGGTTTATGGGTTTAATAATTACGATCCGGACGTCAAGCTGGCCGGTGTTATTATCAATCAGGTAAAATCAGCCATGCAGGAAAAAATGATTAAAGAAGCCCTTGGGGAAATGAACATGCCGGTTATTGGCAGTATTCCCCGGGAAATGAATCTCCGGCTTCAGGAACGTCACCTGGGTTTGGTACCTTTAGGAGAAAAATCCCTGGAAGCGGAATATATGCAAAATCTCGCTGACCTGATAAGCAAATATCTTGATTTGGAATTTCTGGAAAAGATCATGGAAAAGGCGCCGGAGCCGGAAGCGCCGGGCCCGGAAAATTCTTTAACTCATAGGCCTCAGGAGAGGAAACTAAATATTGGCCTTGCCTGGGATGAAGCCTTCCTTTTCTATTACCAGGATGCGCTTGACCTGGCCAAGGTTTATGGCCTGAATTTAATTCCCTTTAGTCCCTTACACGATCCCGGTCTGCCTTCCGGCCTGGACGGGCTTTGGTTGGGAGGGGGGTTCCCGGAACTCCATCTGGATAGATTGGCCCGGAATCAAAGCATCATGGCCGCTATTCGTGAATTTGCCCGTTCCGGGAAACCAATCTACGCGGAGTGTGGAGGATATATGTATTTGGGTGAAACCATCAAAGATTTTAAGGCAAACAGTTATCCTGTTGTGGGTTTAATACCCATGGTCTCGGAAATGACCTCCCGTCTGCAGAATATGGGGTACCGGCAAGGAGTTTTTCAAACCGATAACTTTCTCGGACCAAAAGGGACAACTGTTCACGGCCATGAATTTCATTATTCCCAGGTTTCTTTTCAAACCCAGCCTCCGCCTGCTTACCAGTTGTTCAAAAGGGATAGGGCGGAACGCCTGGAAGGATTCGCCCGTGACAATATTGTGGCATCTTATCTGCATCTCCATTTTGGCGGACATCCCGAATTACTCGAACATTGGGCAGCCTGGGGGAGCAAGGGTTGATAATATGATTACTATACTATACATCCTTTCCGACAGGGCCTTCCGAGTCGCAGGGGAATTGAATATTAGGGAGTGAAAATTATGCATGGAGGAAACCTGCGGCAGGCCAGAGAACTTTACGGCCGGGTTACTTTTTTGGACTTATCCGCCAATATTAATCCCTTTGGTCCACCTGAGAGTGTTTGGGCTAAAATAAGAGAAACGCTTCCGCAAATTGTCAACTATCCTGATCCTGAAAGCAAGCAGTTAAGATCCCAACTGGCCTCAGAATTTCAGTTGCCCATCAAGAAGATTATGGTAGGCAATGGGGCCGGTGAACTTTTATTTACCCTGCTCCAGGCGTTGAGGCCAGGCAAAGTGGCCATCCCCATACCCTCTTTTAGCGAATATGAACAAGCCTCCCGGGCCGCCGCAGCGGAAATTTTCTATATCCCGCTGGGCGCCCGGGGCTGGTCGGGATTACCGCCCGTAAATACAGATGAAGAAGAAGCCCTCTTCAGGGATATTTGGCAGCAACACCTGCGTGGTTGTGAGTTATTGTTTATTTGTTCTCCCCATAACCCGACAGGCAGTCTGATTTCCAGAAAACATTTTCAATTGCTGCTGGAAATCAGCCGGGACTTGGACTGCCGGATCATCTTTGATGAATCTTTTTATGATTTTCTGCCTGAGGAAACACGCTGGTCTGCCCGTGACGACCTGGAATCCAACCCCCACCTGATAGTACTTTACTCCATGACCAAGTTTTACAGCTTACCGGGACTGCGCCTGGGGGCTTGTTTTGCTTCCCCTGAGATAATTGCCCATTCCCGCCTGTTCCGGGATCCCTGGTCGGTAAATATCCTGGCTGAACAAGCAGGGATAGCCGCCCTGCAAGACAAATCATTTCCCGGGCAGGTCCGGCAACAACTTTCTGAGAGCAAACAATTTTTCCTGGTTAATTTTCAAGAGCAGGCTTACAAATCTCTTAAACTCTGGCCCGGTTCAGTAAATTTCGTCTTAATTCAACTTCTTAACCGGACCTCAAGTGAATTGGTCGGCGAACTTGCCGGGAATGGCATTCTGGTCAGGGATTGTACTAACTTTAAGGGCCTGCAGGGATCTTTTATCCGGGTAGCTATTAAGGATATTATAGATATGAAACAATTGCTTGATGTCTTGACTCAGGTAACCAGAAAACTGAATTTGGGATGATTTGAGGAACCGGCTTATCTGATAACTGATTACAGGTCGTGGCAGCCGCAAATTTCAAGGCACAGGAAAAAGGCGGCCGGCTGAGCGAATCTACTGTTAAGTGCCAATTATCTACCTTTTATATAATTTAAACAACCATTCGGTATAATTTTACTGAATAACTAAATAAAACGGGGTAAACTTAAATAGGTGAATTATATAT
>DATMXV010000222.1:0-2252 GCA_035561335.1 Desulfitobacteriaceae bacterium | reverse complement strand
ATCTAAGGGGTTGTTAATCTTTAAATTTCAGCAGCTTAGTTATTTTTAATAAAATTAAGAGAGGATTCACATGAGTACACTATCTGAACAGTTGAGAACCGAGTTATCAGAATTAGGAGTATCACTGGTCGGTTATGCAGACCTCAGGGATCTTCCCGCAGATCAAAGAAATAGTTTTGATTATGGGGTTTCCCTTGCTGTTGCCCTTGAACCGGCGATCATCAACGGTATTGGAAACGGACCTACTAAGGAATACTATGAGGAATTTTGCCGGCTTAACAGACTGCTGGACCACCTCGCCCTGAAAGCTGCGGAAATCATCAATGGTTATGGTTTTCCTGCTTGGCCTCAAACCAGGGCCAACGTCGGACCGTATTATAATTATAAGATACACGCCACTATTCTGCCGCATAAGACAGTCGCTACGCGGGCCGGACTGGGCTGGATCGGGAAATGTGCCTTGTTGGTTACGGAAAAATATGGTTCTGCTGTCCGGATTACGTCGGTCTTAACCGACGCCCCCCTGGAAGTGAGTAAGCCTGTTAATAAGTCTAATTGTGGAACTTGCAACAATTGTGTCCGGAACTGTCCTGCTGAAGCTCTCTCAGGAAATTTGTGGTCTGCCGGAATGAAAAGGGAAATGTTTTTCAATTATCTGGTCTGCCGAAATAAAACTATTGAAAGGACCTGGAAGCTAATGCCTGGCAAAACAATCTGCGGACTTTGTATTCTTGTTTGTCCCCAGACAAGAAAATATCTTATTTCTTCCGGAATCGTCTATGATTTTCCCGCGGTTAATATCGCGGATAAAAGAGATTATGAGGAAATTTTAAATCTGCAGAAACTGGCTTACCACAGTGAAGCAATTATTTACAATGATTTTACTATTCCTCCCCTGACTCAGACTTTGGCAGATCTGAGGGAAGAAGCAAAAAGCTCAATTATCCTGAAGGTGATTGAAGACAGAAAGATTGTTGGGTCTGTCAGAGCTGTTGAAAAGGAGGGGATCTGTTATATAGGAAGATTAATTGTTCATCCTGAATACCGAAATAAGGGGATAGGGAAAAAACTTATGGAAGCTATTGAAAAATGTTTTAAAGGGTTAAGATTCGAGCTTTTTACAGGACATTTAAGTGAAAAGAATCTGAGATTTTATCAAAGTCTTGGTTACAGGGAGTTTAAAACCGAAGAGGTTAAGGCCGGTCTGAGTTTTATTTATTTGGAAAAAGAGAACTAAAAGGAGGAACTTTGGTTAAACAAAGCCATCCAAATTACGCTTTAAAATGAACATTTAACTTAGCGCTGGGTTAAATAGGAGGATATCAATATGCAAAACTATAAAGTGCCGCCAGGGCAGCACCAGTTGCCGAAGCTCCCCTATGCTTATAACGCTCTTGAACCTGTGATTAGTTCCAGATTATTACGTATTCATCATGACCAGCATCATAAAACTTATGTAGAAGGGTTAAATAAAGCAGAACTGAATTTGGTCGAGGCCCGAAAAAAGCGGGATTTTAGTTTAGTCAAGCATTGGGAACGTGAGTTGGCTTTTCACGGTTCAGGTCATATCCTGCATAGTATTTATTGGACATCAATGGCGCCCATCGGCAATCGGTGGGAGACGCCCGGGGAGCTAACCTTCAATTATATCACTGACTATTTTGGCAGTCTTCCTGGTTTTTGGGAACAGTTTAATGCTGCAGCTATAAATGTTGAAGCGTCTGGTTGGACTTTGCTGGTTTGGCAACCAGCCTGGGGAAGGTTAGAGATACTTACGATTGAAAAACATCAGGATCTTTTTCAAGCCGGCAGTATTCCCATTTTGGTTATGGATGTTTGGGAGCACGCTTACTATCTTGATTATCAGAATAGGCGCAAAGACTATGTTAAAGCCTGGTGGCAATTAGTGAATTGGTATGAAATAGAAAGGCGGTTGAATCAGGGCATGCAGGGGCAGATCTCTTTATGAGAGAAACAGTCGCCGAGAAATCAAAAATAAAAACGAGTTTCTTAATTCCAATAAAGTTAAGAAACTCGTTTTTATTTTTGCGTACTTGAATCATCAACCAAAATGAAAGCACCCTTTCTGAATACTTATTCTTGGATTTTGATTTGGCCGGGATTAGCAACCTTATCCGGAACAATAGATTCCAGGCCAATTGATTCCAAAATGGCATCAATTACGGATTTTTTAATTGTAAGCATGCAATTCCTCCTTTCTTTTTACAAAAACTAAGCAGTGTCTGTATAAA
>DATMXV010000221.1:0-8898 GCA_035561335.1 Desulfitobacteriaceae bacterium | reverse complement strand
ATAAAAGGGACAATCAGGTTAGGATTAAAAATCGAAGGCTTTGAAAAAATCGCTTTATCCGGCAGGGAGCTTTCACTTACTGCTCATAAACAAGAAGCAGAAATATTAGGTGCGGTTGCCCTGGGCTATCGTTTTATAATTAACAATTCCTTTATCCATGGTGATGTAAAGATTGAGCCGTATCTTAAGGATGAGAAACAGATTTTCTTTGATGTCTTATTACAAACTATAAATCAAATAGCAACCGGCGAAGCAGAGCAGGGCTTCAGGGAGATGTTTACCTTGGCAACGGAAAAGGCTGCGGCAGCAGCAAAGTCATTATTCTGTTTGCCGGAAGACTAAAATACTTTTTGACTGGGATTACAGTCCGCAAGGGCTGTATTATTTTTTGGCTAAATTTTTCCTGCCAAATCCGGAAAAATATTTGACCTTGACTGACCTTTGTACTACAATAAAGATATCCTGGATAGGATATCTTAGAGGTATAATTGGAGCATATAAGGAGGGAATTTTCATGGGTTATTTAATTCCAATGGTAGTAGAACAAACGAATCGTGGGGAGCGTTCCTACGATATATACTCACGCCTTTTAAAGGACCGCATTATCTTCTTGGGCGGAGGAATTGATGATGATGTTTCTAATCTTGTTGTTGCCCAAATGCTTTTCTTAGATGCTGAAGATCCTGAAAAAGATATTTTTCTTTACATTAATAGTCCGGGTGGTTCAGTAACAGCGGGTATGGCAATCTATGATACGATGCAATATGTCCGTTCTGATGTCCATACAATTTGTATTGGTATGGCTGCCAGTATGGGTGCATTTTTATTGGCGGCGGGGGCAAAAGGGAAACGGACTATTCTGCCTAACGCCGAGGTCTTAATTCATCAGCCCTTAATTGGGGGCCATGGGATTTCCGGTCAGGCTACCGAGATAGAGATCCATGCCAAACAATTGCTGCGTACAAAGGCTAAGCTAAACCGTATTTTAGCTGAAAGAACAGGTCAGCCACTTGAGAAAGTTGAAGCAGATACGGACCGTGACCGTTATTTAAATGCTCAGGAAGCCAAGGAATATGGAATTGTCGATGAGGTTTTGGAAAAGGTTGAGGATATTTCTTCCGCTAATACGGAAAAATAAACTTCATATGGAGACAGGAGTCTGAGCGAAAAAACCGGAGTAAGACTTTGAAGACTTGATGGTATAGCATAAAGGATATACTATTGAATTTTCAATGGAAATTTCACAAGTTTTCTGGAAAGAATACCGGTTTATTCTGAATTCTTAATACCCGAATAGGAACTATAATTCTTTTGTTTATTGGGGGGAATGCGCATGGGAAGGATTCGCAAAGCAGTGATTCCAACAGCCGGACTTGGCACACGTTTTTTGCCGGCTACAAAGGCTCAGCCTAAAGAAATGCTGCCGATTTTAGATAAACCAACAATTCAGTTCATTGTGGAGGAGGCTGTTGCATCCGGGATTGAATCTATAATTATGGTTACCGGTCGTAATAAAAGAGCTATTGAAGATCATTTTGACCGTTCTGTAGAACTCGAGGTATTTTTAGAAAAAAAAGAAAATATGGAGCTTTTAAGGATGGTAAAAGATATTTCCCGAATGGCAAATATCTTTTATGTTCGTCAAAAAGAAGCTCTGGGTTTAGGTCATGCTGTTTATTGTGCCCGCAAGTTTATTGGAAATGAGCCTTTTGCTGTATTGCTGGGTGATGATATTATTCATTCTGAGGTGCCTTGCCTGCGCCAAATGATAAATATTTATGAACGCTATGGCGGCAGTGTTGTAGGTGTCCAGGAAGTTCCTTTGCAGGATACAAGCAAGTACGGAATTGTTGACGGGGAGTTTTTGGATAACCGTATTTTTAAAGCGCGGGACCTGGTGGAAAAGCCGAGCCCTGATGACGCCCCGGCAACCCGTTTGGCGATAATGGGACGTTACATTTTGAACCCGGAGATATTTGAGGTCCTGGAGAATCTTGAACCTGGTAAAGGTGGAGAAATTCAATTAACCGATGGTTTGCGGAAACTGAATACCTTTCAGGAAATTATGGCATATGAATTTGATGGCCGGAGATATGATGCCGGGGACAAGTTAGGATTTATCCAGGCAACTATCGAATACAGTCTGCTTAATGAAAGTATATCTTCAGAACTAAAGGCTTATTTGCAAAATTTAGTTCGTAATTTCTGAATAATCGGTAATGACAGCAAATAATATCAGCGCTCTCTTAACTAATATTAGGGGGCGTTTTTATTTTTAACATAAATAGCATTGGTGTATAAGTAAAAAAAATAAAAATATTTTTATGGACATGCTGTTTATTTGGCGCGAAAATAGTGATTCCGGAGACGACATATGCCGTATTAATAAGGGATAAGACAGAAAAAGGTTACAAGCATTCAGGAAAAGCGACAGATTTTTCTCCTAAAAATTGGTAAAATCCTATAAGGCCTAAAGCAATTTATTAGGAGGGAGTTTTATGGAGTTTGATCGAAAAAAAATGGCGACTTTAGCAGGAACTGTTGTCTTAGCCGGTGCTTTAATAGCTGCGGCGTTCTATGGACCCAGTGCCTGGAAGGTTCTAAGGAGCCAAAGTCCCCCTGACCCTGATCAGGTTTTAACCCAAACGCCAAGTGTTGATGCGGCAGAAAATGGTACGGGAAGTGATGTCCAGGGTCCCGGTGTTGATTCCAACGGTAAGTCAACGAATAACGGGACAACCGGCACTGCTCCTACAGCTTCAGCGCAAACCATCAACACACCGCCCCAAGAGGATACCTCAGGAACAAAAAAGTATAAGGAACCTGACCTTAAACTTCTTGACCTGGCGCCGTCCGTTACAGGATTTTTTGTGAAGGAAGGCAGTGAGGGCGGTTTAAGTGAAGCAGCTAGAACCTTGGCTTTTGGGGCAGCCTGGAACATTCATGAGTATGTCGATGGCTATTTATATGGGCCGACGGCAGGACCGCAGATGAATGAACAGGATATTAAGAAGTATATTTTCTTTCATAAAACCCTGTGGGATAAACAGTTAAAGAATGAGGTAGGTGCCGATAAGGCGGCGGCATTTACCGGATATTTTGATGTTTTACTTAACAGGGGGATGGATGCTTTTGATTCCAAAGACAAAGTCCGTATAGAACAATTTCATCAGGAGATTCATGATTTGGATGCTCATATTTTCCGTAATGATCCTAATGCCAAGGTATATGGGGCAACTCCCTTTGCCACAAAACGTTAATTCCGGACAACTGAATATGTTTGAATTTTAGGGAAGAACTAATATGATTATTGATTAAAACTCCGCTACAGAGAATTCACTAATAAGGGGCTTAAATCCAAACATTCAGGTTCAGCAATTAACTTTAGGAGAGCATTGTACTCGTTTTGAAGCATAGTTTACAGTAATTTCCGGCAGAAGCATGTTTTAAATAAAAACCATGATATGGGATCTGGCAGACAGGTCCTGTTTTTTTATATATTTTTGTCTAAAACCTGTTTCCTGTGGCTATGCTAGTAATAAATGGTCAAAGGAGATTGTGGTTATTATGGTTAAAAGGAAAAGGTTTGTGGCACTTATAACATTAATTTTACTAATAACCGTAGGCATTGTGGGTTTTTCTGCAACTAATCCTACTTATACCGTGTCTTTAATTACAAAATTGCTGGGTAAGACTAATGTTGAAACTCTGGCTACTAATTCCCAGCCTTCGGGAAATGGCAGCCAGGAAACAAGTGGGGATAAACAGCCGCAGACTGAGACAAATGAAAAGCAAGAGATTTCCCCAGAGTTAAGCCAACAAATCATTACAGATTATAAACAGGATGTAGGGATTTTCTTCGATGCCTGGAAATGTACCGACATACTTAGTTTTCGGACCAAATTAGCTTCTGCATATACCGGTGAAATCTTGGAAAAGCATGCTAAACGGGCAGAACCCTATCTTTCACAGGGAATCGGCTTGGATGTTATTAAAATAGACTTTGATCAGGTTATGATTGAAAAAGCCGATAATTCGACAGCAACCCTGCGGGCAGACTACAGGTATACGGCTTCTGATTACAGCCATGAAAATGCTTCTCCCATCGGTGAATCCCATGAGCAAAATGTTCATGTGCGTGTCAACCTTATTAACATTAATTCACATTGGTTAATCACCGGTGAGAGTTCTCTTTAATGTTATAAATTATGACATGGTTTTAATTCGGCGGAACGGAACAATCCTTAAACGAAAATATCCGTTCCGTTTTATTTTCTTTAAGGGGACAGGGACCGGAATATAGGTATGTTATACTAGGAGTGGTTGAAATAGCAGGTAAACTATAGTAAACTTTAAAAATAGGAATTTTTTAGATATTCTTTAGAACTAAAGGATTTTTTTGCGTTTTCAGTGAAGGAAGGGACTTGGCCATGTTATTTCGCAGAAGAACTTTATTACTGATGTTAATTGACGCTATTTTAGTTAATCTGGCGGTTTTTGCAAGTTTTTACCTGCGCTTTGTTTTTGAAGAAGAAGGAAAGATCCAGGAATATTTTTTAAGTTTTACATATTATCATACTGCTTGGGTAGCGACAGTAGTCTTTTTGGTGGTTTTCTATGTTTTTGGTTTATATAACAGGCTTTGGCAGTATGCCAGCACAGGTGAACTTATTTTAATTCTTTTTGCCGTTACAGTTGGTTGCGGTGTGACCGTAGCCTTGGTTTATTTTCTGGCGCCATTGCGTATCCCTAATTTAGTGGCGATTTTACTTTGGTTTTCCACTGTTTTTCTGATCGGGGGTTCGCGCTTTATTTGGCGGATCATTCAAGAGAATATCTTTCAGCCGCATGTCCCGGGTTCTCAGAAACAAGTCTTAATCATCGGAGCCGGAGATGCCGGGGTGATTGCTGCCCGGGAACTAAAGAATCATAACTTTCGTGAAGGACGGCCGGTTGGTTTTATTGACGATTCAGCTAAAAAGCAGAAGCTGCATTTAATGGGGATTCCTGTACTGGGAACACGCCGGGATATCCCGCGAATCGTTAAGGGTTATAGTATCGATGAAGTAATTATTGCCATGCCTTCGGCTTCGGGGGAAACAATCCGGGCTATTGTAAAAATTTGTGAAAAGACCGGGGTGGATCTGAAGATTATGCCCGGAGTTTTTAATGTTATGAGCGGAAGTGTCGATACAACGGCAATCCGTCAGGTCCAGGTAGAGGATTTATTAGGCCGTGATCCGGTAGCTGTAGATCTTAAGGGAGTTGCCGGGTATTTAACCGGCGCGACGGTAATGGTTACCGGCGGCGGCGGATCAATTGGTTCGGAAATTTGCCGCCAGGTTATTAAGTTTAATCCATTCAGGCTTGTGATCATCGGGCAGGGAGAGAACAGTATTTTTGATATCGAACAGGAATTGCATACAGACTATCCCAGCCTGAATCTTGCTACTGAGATCCTGGATATCAAGGACCGGGATAAAGTGCAGCTTGTTTTCCAAAAATATAGGCCCGGAGTGGTTTTTCATGCCGCTGCTCATAAACATGTACCCTTAATGGAACGCAACCCGGAAGAAGCCCTGAAAAATAATATCGTTGGAACCTATAATTTAGCCGAAGCGGCCGATGCTGTCAAGGTAAAGACTTTTGTACTGATTTCTACGGATAAAGCTGTTAACCCGACGAGTTTTATGGGCGCAACCAAACGGGTTGCCGAGATGATCATCCAGAGTATGGATAAACGTTCGGCCACACGTTTTGTGGCAGTACGTTTTGGCAATGTCCTGGGGAGCCGCGGCAGTGTAATTCCTACATTTAAACGCCAAATCAGCAGAGGCGGGCCTGTAACAGTTACTCATCCGGAGATGATCAGATATTTTATGACCATTCCTGAAGCAGCTCAATTGGTTATTCAGGCGGGATCTATGGCCCGGGGCGGGGAAATCTTTATTCTGGATATGGGAGATCCGGTTAAGATTGTTGACCTGGCCAGGGATTTGATTAAACTCTCAGGTTTTGAACCTGATGTGGATATACTTATCAAGTTTACCGGAATTCGTCCCGGGGAAAAATTATACGAAGAATTATTAACGGCAGAGGAAGGGACAAGCCATACAAAACATTCCCGGATTTTTGTCGCTAAACCAAACGATCTTAATAATGCCAAGATTGCCGGTATAATTCATGTTATTTGCGAACGAGGTTCTTATCTGACAAGGGAAGAGATTGTTCAACTCTTACAGACAGTTATTCCAGAGTTTCGAAAATCGACAACCCCAAAGGCTGTATCTCATTAATTTAAGGGGGAAAAATATATGATAACTGTAAAGCAGGTCATTAGTGCTGAGGATGTCTTAGCAAAAGATCTTTTGGATAAAGTAAAGAAGCACGAGGCTCAGGTGGGCGTTATCGGTTTAGGGTATGTTGGTTTGCCTCTGGCCGTGGAAAAAGGCAAAGTAGGCTTTCCGGTCCTGGGCTTTGATATTAATCCCCAACGGGTTGCCCGGGTCAACACCGGGGATAACTATATCGGTGATGTTGACGACCTGGAATTACAGGATTTGGTCAGAAGGGGAGTTATCGCGGCAACTACGGATTTTTCCTGTCTGGCTGCTTGTGATATTATAATTATCTGTGTGCCTACTCCCTTGACAGTTACCCGGGACCCGGATATTTCTTATATTAAATCTTCTGCTGAGCAAATAGCCCGTTACCTGCGTCCGGGACAGCTTATAACCCTGGAAAGCACTACTTATCCCGGGACAACCCAGGAGGTTATTCTGCCCTTGCTGGAAGAGAGGGGACTGAAGGTAGGGAAAGACTTCTTCCTGGCCTTTTCTCCTGAACGTGTTGATCCCGGTAATAAACGTTTTACCACTAAAAACACCTCCAAGGTAGTTGGCGGTGTTACTCCTGTTTGTTTAGAGATCGCCTATACCCTTTATGCGCAAACGATTATTAACGTTGTTCCGGTTTCTTCTCCTGCCGCGGCTGAACTGACCAAGGTTTTTGAGAATACATACCGGGCAGTGAACATTGCGATGGTTAACGAGCTGATGTTATTGTGTGACCGGATGGGTTTGGATATCTGGGAGGTAGTGGAAGCTGCCGGAACAAAACCCTTTGGGATTCAGACATTTTATCCCGGACCTGGTGTGGGCGGGCACTGTATCCCAATTGATCCTTTTTATCTTACCTGGAAAGCCCGTCAATATGATTTCCATACCCGTTTTATTGAATTGGCCGGAGAAATCAATGTTGAAGTTTCTTACTACGTAATTAATAAGGTTATCCAGGCTCTCAATGGGGTTAACAAAAGCCTTAAAGACTCCAATATTTTTGTACTTGGGGTCGCTTACAAGAAAGATATCGACGATGTCCGCGAGTCCCCGGCTTTAAAGATAATGGAATTATTAAGAAAAAACGGGGCAAACATCAATTATCATGATCCCTATATTCCCAGGATTGAACCACATGGCGGTATTACCTTTAGTTTAGAGAGTCTGGCAATGACAGACGAAGAATTAGCCGGGGCCGATTGTGTTCTCATCTTAACTGATCATAGTTCCGTAAATTATCACCGGATTGTTGAAAACGCACAGTTGGTTGTCGATACTCGTAATGCAACTAAGAATGTTGAGCAGAACCGGGATAAAATTACCAAAATCTAAAATTTAAGAGGAATCGCTGGATTCCTTTTTGTTTCAATACTCTTAATAAATACGAAATCATAAAGAGGCAATAAATAAGATGAATCTTAGGCAAATGGTTAAAGCTTATTACGGCCTGGTTTTTGATAAAACCGATTATTGGCATCCGGAGATGAAGGTTAACCGGAATTTATCTTCATCTGCTGATACACCAGGGAAATATCCTGTGGATATTTCTGCAAAGGCCGGCTATCCCGGGAGTTTTGATGAACAGAATATTCCTTTGGTTTTATTGGACGGAGAACTTCGTTATCTTCCGGTGACGATTGCCCAATATGCTTTGGGAAATTATGATCAATATCTGACAACCGGGCAGCCTGAATTTAAGGAAAAGCTAATTCGCTGTGCCGACTGGTTTGTTGATAATCTAACGGAACATTGTTCCGGTATCTGGGGATGGCAGCATACTTATGATAATCAGATTTATAATTTGCCAAAACCCTGGTTATCAGCCTTGGCTCAGGGACAGGCCTTATCTGTGCTTGCCAGGGCTTACCGGGAAATAAAAAAGAGTATTTATCTGGAAACCGGGCAGAAGGCCTTAAAGGCCTTTTTTGTTCCCGTGGCAAACGGGGGCTTAGCTGCTAAGTTGTCCGGCGGGGATTTTTTTGAGGAATATCCCTCGGCAGTACCCTCTTTTGTCTTAAACGGTTTTATCTTTGCCCTCTGGGGGTTGCGGGATTATTATCTTGTAAGCGCGGATTCAGAAGCAGAAGAAAGATATCAGGCAGGTTTAAAAACACTGCGCAAGCACCTGTCTGAATACAATATCGGCTGGCTTGCCTGGTCCCGTTACGACCTTTATCCTTTCCGGGTGGCTAATATTGCCAGTATCTTTTATCATAAATTACATATTCAACAATTATTAGCCTGCCGGCTGTTAACTGGCGATAAGTATTATGAGGAACTGGCTGCATCCTGGCAAAGGTCCAGAAAGAATCCGCTGGTTTATCTGCTGGCAACCGCATATAAAGTTATCTATAAATTGTCTGTTCGCCGGCACAGTTACTATGTGCCAAGGATTAAATAACCAATTCATAATGCATAATTCTTAATTCATAATTAAGGATACACGATGATTAATACACATTTACAAAAAGCATATAAACTCGTTCAGCTAAAGGTTGAACATGGAGACTTCGGTGACAAAGCCTGAAGCGAAAGTCTTTAGAAGTGATCGGATACTAAT
>DATMXV010000220.1:0-4122 GCA_035561335.1 Desulfitobacteriaceae bacterium | reverse complement strand
TAAGCAAACTTATTATTCTTATTTAGACAAATATTAAACGAATCCAGATAAAACAATTTAAAAAACCTCCGATCAACCAAAAAACCTGCAGGACTATCTCATTTAAAATAGTCCCACAGGTATTATATCCTGCTGCCGGCATTCGCCGGCCCAGCCCCACACACTTCTCCGAAGTGCATCGCCTGCTCTATATAATATATTTATTTAGTTATCTTAACCTGTAATATTTTACTTTAGGACAAACTCATTTGTCAATAACCATTGGCATCGAGATCGGCCACAAACGGATTTTTTATTACCGATACCCTGATTAAAAGTACCTGCGTACTCTTTTACAGTATTCTGTATAATCTTTACCATAAATTTTCTTCAGGGAATCTTCCTCTCGAAGAACCTGGCGATTAAAAAGCCATAGGCCGGCAAGTATGTACAGTAACAAGATCCAATTGGGAAAAATCAAAAATATCCCAAGTAGAATAGCTCCAAATGCTGTATAGATCGGGTTGCGGGTATAGGCAAAAATTCCTGTTGTCACTAAAGCGCCCGGATGATCTTCATCTATACCAACCCGAAAGCTGGTACCGAATGAAATCAGGCTTACTAAAAATAACATCAGTCCCAGCATGCAAAACACTACGCCAATCCAACCTATAATTTCATTGTTAAATAGTTCGAATCCGAGTTTTGGCAAGTTCAGCACATTTGCAAAGATAAGGTAAAACAATGGCAAAGCAAAGAGCGGGATCAAAAAATCCTTCTTATCAATCCCGCCAAATTTCATGGCTTTAATGCCAGTTTTATGCAGTATAAAAACACGTAATAAGACCAGTATTATCAGTAAAATTATCGTTGCTAAGGCGAAATACCCCTGCATTGCTGCTACTCCTTTATGATTCATAAATAAAAATAGGTTTCTTCAATTGATATTATTAACCAAACAATGGCCCCCTATGACTAAATAAAAAACCCTGGACGGCTTCGATGAACTATAGAAAATAATAGAAGCAAATATAGCAGCGACAGAATTTAGTGTACTTCAAATTCTTTGGACCACTTGTGAATCATTGAATGTAATTCTTCATGAACCCCATGTCCTATGACATTTTCCTCATGCTGTTCAAATTGTTTGTATAATTCCTCCTGTTTTGCTTCATCTAGTTTTTGATCAGCCATTACAAACAGAACATTGTTTTCTTTAGCGATATGAGCCCTCAATAGATCGCAGTACTTTTCAGCATTGATTTTGAAACTTAACAGGTCCTCAGAATCAAGCGACTTATTCATTAATGAAATATATTCCCTGCCTTGGGTATGTTCTTTCAGCATAACCCTAATCGGGCCCCCTTCATTAGGGATCCCATATCTGATCAATTCTGCAAATAGGAAATTTTCTTCTTTTCCATGATGGCATTTATCAGCAAATATTTTCAGGAAATAGATCACCTCTTTGCCATACTGCAATTTAATACTGTCGTCTCGATTATTTGACGATATCATTTTTTCCATAATTTTCAGAACATAAAGAATCGCCTCATGTTCTTTCTTTAGATCTTGTGTTGCCTTACCCACCTTAACACCTCTTTCTAATGAAATTGCATTACAAAACCCACTTTTTAAGAACCTCTGCAATGAATTACAGAGGTTCTGTTAAAATTAATCCCTTTTTGCTTGCTTACCTGTGGCTTAACCCAAAATTTTTGCCAGATCAGCCTCAGGTGTGGTAATCGGCGTAAGATTGAATTTATCTACGAGCACACTCAATACAGTTGGCGAGAAAAACGCCGGAAGCGATGGTCCGATATAGATATTCTTAATCCCCAGGGCCAGCAGGGTCAGCAGGATGCACACTGCTTTTTGCTCATACCAGGAAAGCACCAGGGTCAGGGGCAGATCATTTACATCGCATTGAAAAGCATTAGCCAGAGCGACAGCCACCTGAATCGCTGAATAAGCATCATTGCATTGTCCCATATCCAGCAAGCGCGGGAGTCCGTCGATCTCTCCAATGTTCAGGTCATTGAACCTGTATTTGCCGCAGGCGAGCGTCAGAACGACTGTATCCTGCGGTGCCTTTTGTACAAATTCCGTGTAGTAATTTCTGCCTGTCCTGGCTCCGTCACAGCCGCCGACCAGGAAGAAATGCCTGATAGCTCCTGCTTTTACTGCGTCGATCACTTTGTCGGCAACTCCCAGGACCGTATTCCTGGCAAACCCCGTCATCAGCTCGGAACCGCCGTTAATTCCGGTAAAGGTCTTATCTTCATTATATCCGCCCAGTTCCAAGGCCTTGTTAATTATGGAAGTAAAATCTTTCTTCCCCTCAGGTCCTTCCGGAATATGGACCATTCCCGGGTACCCGACAGCAGCAGTCGTAAAAATCCTGTCACTGTAGCTTGCTTTGGGCGGCATAATGCAGTTTGTCGTATAGAATATGGGGGCCGGCAGATTGTCAAATTCCCGCTGCTGGTTCTGCCAGGCGGTCCCGAAATTGCCTTTCAAATGGGCGTGCTTCTTCAGTTCCGGATAGCCGTGGGCCGGCAGCATTTCCCCATGAGTATAGATATTGACCCCTTTGCCGTCAGTCTGTTCAAGCAGCATTTTGAGATCCGGCAGATCATGTCCGGTGATCACGATAAACGGGCCTTTTTCCACTTTCATCGTAACTTTCGTTGGCTGAGGATGCCCGTAGGCCGAAGTGTTGGCTTCATCCAGGATAGCCATACATTTGAGATTTACCATCCCAAACTCCATCAGTAAATTGAGCCATTCGTCTACGGAATGGTCAGCGCCCACTGCCCGCAGCCCTTTATAAAACCAGGCGGTAACCTCAAGATCTGTTTTGCCAAGCACATAAGCATGCCAGGCATAGGCTGCCATACCGCGCAAGCCAAGCAGTAAAGTCGAGCGCAGGGAAATAATATCCGGATCGCCGCTCCACAGCGTATCGGCGGCAAGGTCGTCCGCTCCCCCCAGTTTTTCCTTTTCTCTGTGAACATTTCGAATATAGGCGTCAATTCTTGCCGGATCAAAATTAACATTGGTAACAGTAGCAAATAAGCCTTCCATAATTGCTTCATCCGCGGATTTGTCCGGAGTTTTTCCTTCACTTGCCCGGGCCAGCCCGACTAAGGCGCCTGTCAGGGCATCGTGTTTGTTGGCAACTTCCGGTTGTTTGCCGCAAACTCCAACTTTGGTGCAGCCTTTACCGCCTGCGGTTTGTTCACATTGAAAACAAAACATGTTACTCATTAATTCGTCCTCCTTTTAATTTTCTTGTTCTGATTTTTATATTAGGGATTATACACAACTGCTTAAATTGCTTGATTATTTACTGTAATTTTTATATTGATTTTTTATACACATTTGTTTATTCCTGAATAATACTGCCATCAGTCCTGATTGTCACAACCTGCCAGGGAATGATTTTACCGCTGTTTGACAAGGCCTTCTTGACAGCTTGAACTATTCCTCCGCAGCAGGGAACCTCCATCCTCAGGACGGTTATACTTAAAATCTCATTCTCTTGCAGAATCCGGGTTAATTTATCAGCATAATCTCCCTCATCAAGCTTGGGGCAGCCAATCAGGGTAATCTTGTTTTTCATAAAGTCCTGGTGGATATTGGCATAGGCATATGCTGTACAGTCTGCCGCAATCAGAAGTTGGGCCTGATTCAGATAAGGGGCAGCCACCGGTACAAGCCTGATTTGGCAGGGCCACTGCCGAAGCTCGGAAACCGGTACCGTTGCGGCAGACGGCATTGGCCGGCTTGTTTTTATTTCTTTTCTCTCAATGGTTGCGGCCTGAGTTCCCGCACAACCGCATTCTAATTTCCCCGGGATTGATTCTGTTTTTTGCTCTGCAATCCGGGCCTTGACAGCTTCTTCATCAAAAGCAGCCGCTTTTCTTTCTTCCAAGACCATTGCCCCTTGCGGGCATTCAGGAAGACAAGCCCCCAGTCCGTCGCAATAGGAATCTGTAATTAGTTCCGCTTTGCCATTCACCAGCTGCAAGGCGCCCTCCTGACAGGCATTTATACAGAGCCCGCAGCCATTACATTTTTCCCGGTCTATTTTGATAATGTTTCTCTTCATCACTAAACACCTCCTTAGAGTCATTAATT
>DATMXV010000219.1:0-2467 GCA_035561335.1 Desulfitobacteriaceae bacterium | reverse complement strand
GAATATCAAAGGAGATTTATTATGAATGCTCACGAAGAACTAACCGATGAACTGCTCCATTTTTTTAACGGTTTTACCTCATGGGAGAGTTCAGTAATCAGGTCCGGTGACTTGACTCTTTCTGAGGCGCATGCCATTGAGGCCTTGGGACAATATGGAAAAATGAATATGAAGAACTTGGCTCAAAGATTAGGGGTAACCACCGGCACGATTACTGTGACAGTCGACAGACTGGAGAAAAAAGATCATGCCAGGCGTGAATTAACAAAGGAAGATAGGCGGGTTAACTTAATCTGCCTGACCGAAAAAGGAAGGAAAGCATTTGAGGAACACCATCAATATCATTTAGATCTGACGGAACAAATGTTATCTACTCTTTCTGAAGATGAAACCAACCAGCTGTTGGGGATTGTCAGGAAGATAAATAACGAGGTTTTCTAGTTTCTTGAGTTTTCCGAACACTGTCAGGATGAATACTTTGCGTAAAAGAAAGGAGTCCGGAGATGATCGGAAGATATGCTAATCTCAGCAAATACCGGGAATTGTTGCAAATGAGAGAGTTTTATGCAGTATTTTCAGGAATAGTACTTATTACAGCTGGCTATGTGTTAGAAAAAAGAGCATATTTATTGCCGGCAGATATCTTATCAATAGTCGCCCTGGCCATACTGGGGGGGCCAATTATCTGGGGAGCGGTGAAAGGACTTCTCAACAAGGAGCTTAACGTCGATGAGCTGGTTAGCCTGGCTATAATTGCTTCGGTAGTAATCGGTGAATATTTAGCAGCGGCAGTGGTAGCCTTGATCATGGTCCTGGGTTCATTGTTGGAAGAATTCACTGCTCAAAAAGCACGCTCCGCCATTCAATCCCTGATTAAACTAAGTCCCGACCAAGCTGTTGTTATGCGTGAAGGCGCCGAAGTTACCATACCGGTACGGGAAATCCAATTGGGTGACAAAGTCGTCATCCGTTCCGGAGAAAAAATTCCGGTCGATGGCCTGGTTATCCGGGGCAGCGCCTCCCTTAATCAAGCTTCTCTTACTGGAGAATCCCTGCCGGTCGATAAAGAAACAGGGGACTCGGTTTATGCCGGATCGGTCAGCTATTCGGGGATGATCGTAGTTGAGGCGCAAAAAGTAGGCGAGGATACCGCATTCGGTAAATTGATCAAACTGGTCCAGGATGCGGAGAGCCAAAAAGCTTCTATTATCAGAGTTGCCGATCGTTATGCCAGATATTTTACCCCGGTTATTATCATTCTCAGTCTTCTGGTATATCTATTTACCGGTGATATCTACCGGGCAATTACGATACTTATTGTCGGCTGTCCGTGCGCTTTTATTCTTGCTGCTCCCACAGCTATTGTCTCGGCCCTGGGCAATGCGTCTAAAAATGGTATATTGATCAAGGGCGGCGCTTTTTTAGAAGAGACATCCAGGCTTGATGTTCTGATCTTTGACAAGACTGGCACGCTTACAACAGGCGAACCCGTGGTTACCGCTATAAAGACTGTAAATGGCACTGCAGAAGATGATGTACTTGCCATGGCCGCCGCCGTGGAAAAATATTCAGATCATCCTCTCGCTAGGGCGATAACTGTGGCAGCAAAAAACAGAGGCTGTATCGTAGTTGAACCCGAAGCATCGAAAAATTTGCCTGGTAAGGGCGTGGAAGCACTGGTTGAAGGGGAAAAAGTGTTTGTAGGTACTATGCTTCCAACAGATGCCCAGAAGAAAGAATCCAATAATTCATCATCAACGGAAGCGGTCAAAACCCTTACCGTAAAAGTAAATGATGCAATAATAGGTCAAATACTTATCGAGGACAGAATCCGGTCCGGAGTTCCGGATGTAATAAATGCTTTGCAGGCTTCCGGAATTAAAAAGATCCAGATGCTGACCGGAGATGACCATGCCATAGCGGCTCATATTGTTGAGGTAAGCGGTATCCAGGAATTCCAAGCCGGGTTGCTGCCTGCGCAGAAATTAAGCCATATCAAGGAACTGCAAAAGAATGGTCACAAAGTAGCTATGATCGGTGACGGCGTCAACGACGCCCCATCCCTGGCTGCAGCAGATATCGGCATTGCCATGGGAGCCATGGGAACGGATGTCGCGATGGAAGCTGCGGATATCGCTTTAATGGACGATGATCTCAGTAGAATTCCCTACCTGCTGCGTTTGGCCAAGTCAACCATCAGAACCATTAATTATAATATCATCTTTGCGCTAAAATTTAATGGATTGGTCTTGATTGTATCCGGATTGGGCCTGTTAAATCCCATTATGGGGGCAATTGTCCATAATATTGGTTCGGTGCTGGTGGTGTTAAACTCCGCTCGTTTGGTGAAGTACCCAAATAATATTCACTGATCTTTCTATCTGCATTTTATATTTTTTTGGTTTCCGTTAGTTGAGAAACCGCCTGGAACTTTGTGTTTTGGCGGTTTCTTTTAGTGTGTTTTCAG
>DATMXV010000218.1:0-2437 GCA_035561335.1 Desulfitobacteriaceae bacterium | reverse complement strand
ATATAATTGACAGTAATGAAAAATGGGAAGAAGAATTTTCCAAATTAGAAAAGTTTATCTTGGAAGAAAACAAGTTCAGCGGTCATTTAGGAGATAATGCTGAAACCTTGGCAGCTTGTTTTCAATGGATGGATGATTTGAGTCTGAGGATAGAGGATTTATATTCCTATGCCCGAATGCGGCGTGATGAAGATAATCGTCAAACTATCTACCAGGCTATGAGTGACAGGGCCGGAATGTTATCTGTGCGGATCGGCAGTTTACTTTCCTTTGTAGTTCCGGAGTTACTGGCTTTACCGGAAAAATGTTTGGAAGAGTATAAAGAGAATGATAAGCTGCGCTTATACAAATATGCTATTGAGGACATCGTCCGGAAAAGAAAGCATATCTTAAGTGTAATTGAAGAAAAACTTTTGGCGGAAACCGGCGAAATAGCCCAGGCCCCAAGTACAATCTTTACGATGGCCAATAATGCCGATCTGAAATTTCCAATGATTACTGCTGAAAATAAGCAAAAGGTTGAATTAACAAAGGGTAACTATATACAATTTTTGGAAAGCCCTGAGAGAAGAGTAAGAAAAGAAGCTTTTGAAACACTTTATCATACTTATCAGAAACAAATAAATACGTGGGCAGCTACCTTAAATGCCAGTGTTAAAGCGGATGTTTTTTACGCCAGGACACGACGGTACGCCTCTGTTATTGAGGCTTCTTTAGATGACGATAAAGTGCCCATCAGGGTTTATGATTCCTTAATTGATACAGTACATAATTATTTACCTGAGATGCACCGCTATATAAGCCTGCGTAAAAAGGCCTTGGGCCTTGATGATTTGCATATGTATGATATTTATGTTCCGATAGTTCCGGAGTCTAAAGTAATTATAGACTATGAAGAAGCTAAGAAAATGGTGATTGAGGGGGTTAAACCGCTCGGCAAAGAATATCAAAAGATCCTAACGGATGCTTTCCGGTCCGGTTGGATAGATGTCTACGAAAACGAAGGAAAAACAAGTGGGGCTTATTCCTGGGGTACTTATAATGCCCATCCTTTTGTTCTGCTCAATCACCAGGATAATTTAAACTCTATGTTTACAATTGCTCATGAAATGGGGCATGCTTTGCATAGCTATTTCTCAAATAAGAAGCAACCGCATATCTATGCCAAGTATACTATTTTTGTCGCCGAAGTGGCTTCAACACTTAATGAAGCTTTAGTGATGGAACACTTGATAAATACGGTTGATGACCGTAAGCTTCTAGCTTATTTGATAAACCATTATCTTGAACAGTTCAGAGGAACGGTTTTCCGGCAAACGATGTTTGCTGAATTCGAAAGAGAAATCCACTCCCTGGTGGAAAAAGGCGGTTCCTTGACTGCTGAGAATTTATCAAAGTGTTATCTTGATCTCAATGCCCGTTATTATGGTCCGGAAGTGGTACTTGATCAGGAGATAGCGATAGAATGGGCCAGGATTCCGCATTTCTATAATGCATATTATGTTTACAAGTATGCCACAGGTTTTTCTGCCGCTACGGCCCTGGCGCGGGGAATACTGGATGAGGGGGAACCCGCGGTTAAAAGGTATTTGGAATTTTTAGCAAGCGGGGGTTCTGATTACCCGATAGAATTACTGAGAAAAGCAGGGGTGGATATGGAGACCCCCAAACCTGTAAATGAAGCGCTGAAAGTATTCAGGGATTTGATTAGCCGATTAGAGCAGCTTCTCTAAGGAGTTGTTTCCCTGACAAGTTCCTGAAAGCGCGGGTCTTGGCGTACCGGATCAAAGTCGTGTTCCTCCCGGGCATCTTCTTTGACTTCAGGATTAATATTAATAGCTTGTTCCAGATATTCCAGGACTTTTTCAGTATTACCAAACCTGCCGTAGATACTGGCTATTCCGTAATAACTCCAGACATCTTTATTATCAAGTTGAATTGCTTGCAGGTAGGCGGAGATAGCCGGGTCCCAGCGTCCGGCCAGTTCATTTGCCAGTCCCAGATTAAAGTGACCGTAAACAAAATCAGGTTTCAGGACTAAGGCCTGTTTTATTAAAGTCAGACCTTCATCATATTTTCCCTGGAAAGCAAGAGTTGCCCCTTTAGCATTTAATGCCTGATAGCAAGCGGGGTCTATGGCCAGAGCTTTATTAAATAAATTTAAGGCTTCTGAAAAATTCCTCTCATAATAAAGATCAAGGCCTTGCTCATATAAAACCAGGGCAGCCGGATTTGGAGCCGGGGATAAGTCTTCAGATGGAGAGGAATTGACGGACGTGTTATCCTGGACAAAGGGTGTTTGTGAACTTACTTGTTTACCGGTCAGGAAGTTAAAATTTCCCCGCCAGAATAAAACTGCCAATAAAATTACACCTGTTACAGCGGAGAGAATAATAACCTTAATCTTAAATCTCTTGTTTTTTGGTCTCATTAATAT
>DATMXV010000217.1:0-2355 GCA_035561335.1 Desulfitobacteriaceae bacterium | reverse complement strand
CATATAGTAATAGGTTATGAGGCTTTTATCCTTCTTTTGAGATCAAAATGGGTGAATTTTTTAAACAAAGTTAGAAAAAGAATATAAGTTACTATGGAGGAGGTTTGCCGGGTGAATACAGATCGAATAAGCAATATTTTAGATGGCATGAGAGAACTGCATCCGGAAAAGTTTGCTAAAGAAGATAAGGTATTCAGCAATATTCACCGCGGGAACAGGATATTTATCGGTACCGGCTGCGGGGAACCAAGATATCTTATAAAATCTTTCATGGAATATACGAAAAATAATCCCAAGGCTATCTTTGATGCTGAAGTTTTAGACGTCTGGACTATTGATATTGCCCCCTATGTTGAAGAGAAATATAAATATAATTTCAGGCTGAACTCTTTTTTCATCGGCAATAACACCAGAGATGTCATTAATGAGGGTGAAGCTGATTATACCCCTGTTTTTCTCTCTGAGATACCTGGCTTATTTGACCGTAAAATTGTTTCGGTTGATGTGGCTATGGTTCAGACATCTTTGCCTGATAAACACGGTTTTCTGAGTTTAGGGGTAAGTGTCGACATAGTTAAAGCCGCTGTAGAAAACGCTAACCTGATTATTGCTCAGGTAAATGCCAATATGCCCCGTGTCCACGGGGATGGCTTTGTCCACATAAAAGATATTGACTTTATTATTCCTTATGATGAACCTTTACCGGAGTACCTGCCGGGATCAGACAGTAAGACCGCCCTGAAAATTGGCAGGTATGTGGCTTCACTTGTTCAGGACGGGGATACTATTCAGGTAGGTTACGGCAATATACCCAATGCAGTTTTAGCCAACCTTTGCAGTAAAAAACATCTCGGCGTACATACAGAACTTTTAACTAACGGCATTATTGAATTAATCAGGAAAGGGGTTATTGACAACAGCAGAAAAAGTATTAACAAGGATAAAACAATAGCGGCATTTTGTATGGGCAGTAAAGAAACCTATGAGTATATAAATGATAACCCGGCCATTGAGTTCAGAAGGATTGATTATACCAATAACCCTTTGATTATAGCCCAGCATGAAAATATGACGGCTATAAATACAGCTTTGCAAATTGATCTGACAGGGCAGGCTACGGCGGAGTCGCTGGGTAAGGTTTTTTACAGCGGAACGGGTGGGCATACCAATTTTATGAGAGGGACAGTCCTGGCGAAAAGAGGCAAGACGATCCTGGCGATGAAATCAACTGCCAAAGGCGGAGAGATTTCCAGGATTGTTCCTTTTCTCAGCGAAGGGGCCGGAATCAGCCTGCACAGAGGTGATATTCATTATGTTGTAACTGAATACGGAATAGCTTATTTGCATGGAAAAAGCATCCGGGAAAGAGCAATGGAATTAATCGCTATTGCTCACCCAAAATTCAGAACCTGGCTGATTGAAGAGGCGAAAAAGCAAAATCTGATTTATCGGGATCAGCTTTATATTCCGGGGCGGAAAGGCAGCTATAGAGAAGAACTGGAAACCTATAAAACAAGCAAAACCGGTCTGGAAATATTCCTCAGACCGGTTAAGATCAGTGATGAATCTTTATTGAAGGATTTTATGTATTCCCTGTCTGACAGGAGTATGTACCTCAGGTTTTTTTCCGGACGTAAAGACATGCCCCATGAACGTCTGCAGAAATATATGACGATTGACAATAGTAAAGGTTTACTAATTCTTGCTCTGATCCGGCGGCAAGGAAGTGAGAAAGTTATTGGCTTAGGGGAATACCATCTGATAAAAAATGACTATTCGGCTGAGTTTGCCTTTGTGATAAGAGAGGATTATCAAAACAAGGGAATTGGGACAATCCTGCTTACTTATTTGATTCATATCGCCAGGAAATACGGCCTTTTAAATTTTACCTGCACAGTGCACCTGGACAATAGACCGGCGGTTTTCTTATTAAAAAAGATGGGGTTTGAGGTAGAAACTACAGAAGAAGGTTTTTACGAACTCAGGAAAGTGTTGTAGGGTTTTAGAATGGAGTGCCCGGCCCTGAAAGCCGGTAACTAATAAGACAGGGCGTATCTACGGCTCCAAACAACAAATATGTTTTTATTTCTGGAACTTCGGCAGCAGTTCCGTTTGTAACAGGAATAGCTGCACTGATTAGGAGTATGGATAATAACATTTGTAGTGAAGATATTGCGAAAAGTATTTTAAAAAATGTAACCCCTATAAAAAGTCTTGAAGGAAAAGTAAAAAGTAATGGTATAGCTAATGCGTATGAATCCATAAAAAACCACAAAAAATAATAAATATATAGGAGGCGTTAATTTATGCCGGTATATCATTTTTCAGCAACCCCTCCCCCAGTATATGCTACAA